>JBGSUK010000006.1:300000-598531 GCA_041753455.1 Anaerolineae bacterium
TTGACGGATTGGGTGGCTCACAGGGCCTTAACTACTACGGCGGGCATTCATCGCACTTCAATAACACAACCATATATTTTGAGGGCTGCCCCGGCGTCGCTATCCTACCTGCACCAACCCTAACGCCCACTTCTACACGCACGGCAACGTTCACCCCTACACCGACTTCTACGCACACCAACACGCCCGTTCCAACCGCGACTTCTACGCCATCGAACACCTCGACCCCATTGCCGACCGCCACACCGACTGAGACTCCCTATGTGACGCTGACTCCATCCAGCACCTTTGGGGCAATTTGCTCAATGCTATCATGGCGCTTTGATGCCTTTTTGCCGGGAGGCGTGGTCAGATTCCAGTTGAATAACATATCTAACCAAGGCATGATTTTTGCGTGGTGGATTATCAATTTCCCGCAGCTGGGGGTTCCCGCAGTCAAAGTTGAAATCGGGTCTGGTGACTATGACAGCCCGACAAATACGATTCTTTGGTCAAGTTCGTTGTTCAATCAAAGCCCGGTCTATACCTCACCATTGTCAGCGGCTCAGATAGGTGGGAACGTAGGATTATTACCAGCGAACAGCGGCCCGGCGAACCCATATTATGTCTATCTCGATTTTGGTCTCGGAGTGAGTGAGGGCAGTACACTAGCTGACTTTGGTGCCTATCCGGAGTATTTTGGCGGCTCATCCTTCGTGTCATACGATTGCCCCCCCATTATTCTCGATCAATGGGGACTTTCACCAACCTACACCCCCTCGGTTTTACCAACAGCTACCCGAACATTCACGCCCTTGCCGACGGCCACACCGACAGCAACTGCCACGCGAACCTCTACGCCGACCAAGACCGCCGTCCCGCCGACTTTCGATACGTTGGCAATCTTTGATACCCAACTCCAACGGCTCTATCTGCTGGATTCCCTCAATTCGCAGGCGACACCAATGCACACCGTCCAACTCGCCAATCCTAACCCCATTGTCGGGGTCATGGGCGATTGGAATGGGGATGGCCTCAAGACGCCCGGTTATTATGCGGGCGGGGTGTTCTACACCTCGAACCTACTCAATCCCACCCAACCCGCCGATTGGGGGGGCACATGGTTCGGGTTCTTCAATCGTCCCATCGTCGCTGGTCGTTTCGCGGGTTCATCCCATGACTGTATCGGGGTGGTAGATTCCGGTTATTTCCCACCCTTTGGTACGGCCTTCGCGTTGTACTACACCTGCGATTTCAGCCAACTCAACCCACCCAAAGCCTTCCAATGGCTGAGTGTGGTGCTGTCGGATACGCAGGGTTTCAGCGGCACGCATCAATTTGAAACAGGTGATTTTGATGGGGATGGTTTTGACTCGGTGGCGATCCGGCGGGGGGCGTTTATCGCCTATACCAACATCACCCCCGGTGCAGGTCATGCCGCCTTTGCCTATGCCCAATATTGGGGTTCACCGGATTCCAGCAGTGAAGGCGAATTTGTCAGTGGCGATTGGGATGGCGATGGCCTTGATAGTTTTGGGGTCTATTATCCGACCTCGCATCTGTTCTATCGGCGTAACGATGTGCAATGGAACAGTGGCCTCTATGTGACCCAGAGCCTGCCCACGCTCAACCCCGCCTCTGTCTCGGTGAGTAGTTGGCGTGTCCGCTGAAGTCGCTCTATAGCCAGATACAAAAAATGCCCGTGAGGGGCATAATTTAAGTCGTCTAAATTGGTGTGCCTGGAGAGATTCGAACTCCCGGCCTATTGTTCCGTAGACAATCGCTCTATCCACTGAGCTACAGGCACATTTCTTATCTAAAAATATTATGCCCCACGTCCAGATGGATGTCAATTGTAGATTGTCGGGTCATACAAAATCCACAGAAAAGCCTATATTTCAACGGCATCGGCAAGTATAATGGCAATCCCAATCCAACACCAAAGTGGTACTTTTGGCATGTCTCAATCAAAAAACGAACCCCTTGCCGCCCGTATTCGCCCCCGCACCCTCGATGAATATATGGGCCAATCGCATCTGGTCGGCGCCGACAAACCGCTGCGGGTTGCTATCGAAACGGGCCATCTCTTTTCGATGATTTTCTGGGGGCCACCCGGCGTCGGCAAAACGACCCTAGCACGCATCTATGCCAACGAAATCGGGGCAAATTTTGGTGAGCTTTCGGCTGTTTCGGCTGGCAAGGCCGATGTGCGGGTAATAATTGAGGCTGCGGCTAAAGACGATCAGCCAACCATTCTGTTTCTGGATGAAATCCATCGCTTTAACAAAGCCCAACAGGATTTTTTGCTGCCCTATGTTGAAACCGGCACAATTACCCTGATTGGTGCGACCACCGAGAACCCAAGTTTTGAGGTGATTGCCCCACTGCTCTCGCGCTGCCGGGTTTTTACCCTGCGTGAACTGACACCGGAAGAAATGCACGCCATTATCCAACGAGCCGTCGAACAATATAACTTAGACACGCCGGATACTCCTGTTGACCTCGATGATGAAGCACGCGAGTGGCTGGTCAGTATGGCAAACGGTGATGCGCGGCAAGGTATCACTCTGCTCGAAAACACCGCCGACCTCTATCACGAAGTTACCCTAGAGACGCTCAAGCGCACCTTGCAATCGGCCCACCTGCGCTTCGACAAAAAAGGCGAGGAGCATTTCAACACCGTCAGTGCCTTTATCAAAAGTATGCGGGCCAGCAATGTAGATGCCGCCCTCTATTATTTGGCACGCATGGTAGACGCGGGCGAAGACCCTAAATTTATCGCCCGTCGGATGGTCATATTCGCGTCCGAAGATATTGGCATGGCCCAACCGACAGCCCTTGTGGTTGCCAATGAAGTCTTTCGTGCCGTCGAGACGATCGGTTATCCCGAATGTGCCATTAACCTTGCACATGGCGTGGTCTATCTGGCATCGGCGAAAAAAGATCGGAGTGCTTACGAAGCCTATTTTGCTGCCCTAGAGGATGTTCGGCGCTTGGGCAACCAGCCAATTCCCTTAAATCTACGGAATGCCCCCACCAGCCTGATGAAAGATTTGGGCTATGGCAAGGACTATGAAGCCTATACCAATGCGGATTTGCTGCCCGAAAAACTAAAAGGCCGCCGCTATTATCACCCCCGCATTAAACGAGAGGATGCCTGAAATCTCATGACCTATTCCGCCGAAACACAGGTGCTGCATCTCAACGCCCAGCATCCTGAACCTGACCTCATTAAACAAGCGGCTACCCGGATTCGTGAAGGTGGGTTAGTGGCCTTTCCCACTGAGACCGTCTATGGGCTAGGCGCGAATGGGTTTGATGCCGTCGCGGTTGACCATATTTTTACCGCCAAAGCCCGGCCTGCCTCCGACCCGATTATTTTGCATCTTTCGTCACGCCATCAATTGGAATTGGTCGCTAAAGATATTCCACCACTCGCTCTGCAATTGGCCCAAGCCTTTTGGCCCGGCCCGCTGACCCTCGTCTTGAAGCGCCAACCCCAAGTTCCTGCCAATGTGACTGCTGGGTTAGATACAGTGGCTGTGCGAGTCCCTAGCCATCCCATAGCCCTCGCCTTGTTAAAAGCGGCGGGTGTGCCGATTGCGGCTCCCAGCGCCAATCGTTTTTCACGCCCCAGCCCCACCACCGCCCAACACGTTTTGGAAGATTTACAGGGTTGCGTAGATTTGGTACTTGATGGCGGCCCAACTACGATTGGGGTTGAATCCACCGTTTTGGATTTAACGCAATCGGTACCGACCATTTTGCGCCCCGGCGGTGCTTTGGTCGAACCCCTGCGTGTGATGATCCCCAATCTCCAAGTGAAGCAACATCTTGTGGCGGAGGAGGAAAGCAAGCATGGCCTCGCGTCGCCGGGGATGCTACTCAAACATTATTCCCCCAATGCTGATTTGTTATTGTTTACCGGGCCGGACGACACCAAAGTGATCGCCCATATGCAGGAAAAAGCCCATCAATTGGTATTGGAGGGCAAATCCGTTGGCATTCTGACCTCGGAAGAAGACCGCCCCCATTTCGCCCGACTCCCCATTCAGTTGGCGGAACTTGGCCCGCGCACCGACCTCGATATGATTGCCCGCAATCTTTTTGCCGGAATACGCACCCTCGATTTTCTAGGAGTGGATGTCATTTTGGTCAAAAGTTTCGTGCAAGAGGGCTTAGGCTTGGCGATTTGGGATCGTTTGCTGCGTGCCGCCGAAGGAAAAGTTATCACCATTGCAGACTAGCGACCTGTCGCACTAGCTGTATACTTGAGAGTTGTTCGCATACTGAATTGTGGATTTGGAAACCCAATGCCCACCTATGAATATCGCTGCAATGATACGGGTCGCCACTTTGAAATCAGCTATAAAACCTATGCTGATTTTGATGATGCGGTGCCACGCAGCCCATACTCTGGCAGCACCAATGTCACCCGCATCATCCGCCGGGTTGCCATCGCCCGATCCAGTTCTGTCCAGCTAGATCGCATTGAATCAGGCGATTTAAACGCCCTTGCCGAGCTTGAAAATGCCGATCCTCAAACTTTAGGCCGCGTGATGCGTCATTTTGGTGGTCAACTAGAGGATGATTTAGGCACGGAGTTTGATGAAGTGGTCGAGCGTTTGGAAAGTGGGCAAACACCCGAAGAAATTGAAAGAACTATGCCGCTTGCCGATATGAATGATAGTGAAGGTGGGGGAACGCCTTCAACTACTATCGAACCAACTGCAACGGTTCCGTTGTCTGGGGAATTAGGATGAGCCAAAAGGATGTTGTCAGGGGGAAGACATGACACTTCACGTCAATCTTAAAGTGATGATCTGTGACCATGATTTTTATGGCCTGCACGCCATTAACAGCTATTTGGCATGGGATCGGCGCACTCGGGTGGTGGCGTTGACCCAAACGGTCGGTGGTATTTTTGAATGGTTAGAACGTCGTGCCGAAGCCGAATGGCCCGATACGATGATTTTGGATACCGAAGATATTGAAACTCCGGATGAACTAAAATCGGTTATCATGCACATTCGTGCTAAGATAGCCGATGTGAAGGTGGTTGTTTTGGAGCATATACCGCGTGCCGAGTTTGCCCTTGCCGCGATGGATGGCGGCGCAGTGGGTTATTTGATTCGAAACGATGTGGGATTACAAATCGCCAGCACCATCGCATGGCTACAAAATGTCCCATTTGCCATCTCGTCCGGCGTCGAAAAAGTCATCAAACCCCAAATAAACAAACGCCTTGCTAGTGCGGTAGTCTTGCCCAAACAGCGCCCCTATCCCGACCTGACGGATCGTATCCGCCAAGCCATCCAATTATGCGTGGTCGAAGGCATGAGCGCCGACCTTGCCGCCGATGAAATGGGGGTCAGCCCGCACACCATTCGCAGTTATATCAAAGAGGGCTATCGCATTATGGAAGCCTCTGACCGCAACGAATATCCCGCCGAAATGAGCGCACAGGAACGGGCGTTTATGCGTTTCACCGCCTTAGATGATTCCGACACGCATCAATTTCTGCCGCCTGATGAGCCTGATTCTTCACAACCACAGGACTAGACCATAATGGCAATCGCACTGGTAACTGGGGCAACTGGATTTGTCGGTTCATGGGTGGCCCGCACCCTGCAAGCTGCGGGACATGAGGTGCGCATTTTGCGCCGCCAGTCCAGCCGTTTGGACGCCATCGCCGACCTATCCCTGCAACATTTTATTGGTGATTTGACCGACCCGGAGATTTTGGAGCAAGCACTCGCCGGGGTGCAGTGGGTGTTTCATGTCGCGGCGGTTGCAGATTATTGGCGGCAGGACAAAGAAGCGATTTACCGCGTCAATGTAGATGGCACGCGCTTGTTACTTGAGGCCAGTCAAAAGGCCGGGGTGCGCCGTTTTATTTTTACGGGCAGTGCCGCCGCGATGGGTCATCGGGAAGATAGTTATCCCGCTGATGAACATACCTATTTTAATGTCAATCCACGCCTAAGCCCCTATGGACATAGCAAATTCCTTGCCGAAGCCGAAGTCTATCGGGCCATTCAGCGCGGCCTAGACTGTGTGATTTTGAACCCCGCCGTCATCATCGGGCCGGGTGATCTCAATTTAATTTCAGGGAGCTTGGTGATTGAGGTCGCCAAAAACAAAGTCCCGGTCATACCCATGCAGGGTGGCGTCACCATGATTGATGTACGGGATGTCGCCAAGGCGCATTTAGCAGCGGCCCAACGGGGACGTACTGGCGAACGTTATTTGTTAGGGACGGTCAACCTCAGCCATAGGGCCATGTTGCGTCTGATTGCCGAGATTGTCGGGGTAAAGCCACCTCAAGTGCCAATCCCGCCGCCGCTGGTAGATGTTGCGGCCCTCTTGGTGGATGCCGGACGTGCGTTGAATATTCCCATCCCCGGTAGTGCCGAGGGCAACCAACTGCGTCTCAGCAAACGTTACATCTATTTTGATTGTTCAAAGGCATGGCGCGAACTAGGTGAGCCGCATTACGACCTAACCCAGAGTTTTGCCGATACCTATCATTGGTACCGCGATCACGGCTACCTTTAGTCCCCAAGGCGTTTTTTCCCTTCGCCCTGTTGGCTATACATATGAAAAAGCCTTAAATAAGCCGTTGTTGGATAGTTAGTAATTACCCGAATTCGAGCCAACTCCCCATGATACCAAAAATCCAGCTCTCTTAACGGTCAAATATAACCCTCCCCCATAACCGATGACGTCACTTGACAAATGCATACCGTTTCACATCATCCGTTATCCCTCCATTACGCATCTAATTATGACCCATTACCCACTCTCAAAAATATGTGAGTAATGGGTATCTATATTGGAGAGGATGTTGGAGGTCAGGTAAGGTATTATGATTTTTGGTCACCACTTGGCCCCGGACGACGGGCAACGGTCTTGGCGGCAGCGGATGTATCCGGCGATTTCCCGACAATCCGTACCTGACTAAACGGGCTACTTAACACCTCAACCATGCTGTTTTCAAAGAACCACAGCGGCGCGGCTTGGTCATCCACATAGACCATTTCAGGGTCGCCCGAAATTCCGATCAATTCTAGGCGCACTTTCTTATAGGCGGGTTGATATTTCCCGGCCCGTCGCCATTCCACCGCGAACTGCCCACCCGGCAAAAACTTGGTGCTGAAATAGGAATAGCGATAATCCCCATTCTTATAACTCAGGCCGTCGCCCGCATCTTCATACAGCGTCGTTTCGCCAATCCCGGCAAACGCCAATAGCTGCAATTCGTCAATCGGTCGTTCCCCCGTATATTGCATGATAGGCCACATCGGCACAATCCGCCCCGCCCGCACAAAAATTGGCATTTGATCCAGTGGCGCTTCCAGTTCAATTGTCCGTGCCCCGTCAATCAATTTGCGTGTCCAAAAGTTATACCAGACCCCGCGTGGCAAATAGAGTTCGCGTTTGGTTGCCCCTTTGTCAATAATCGGCGCAACCAGCAGCGCATCCCCGACCATATAGGCATCATCTTGGTTATACAGGCGGGTGTCGGTGGGGTCTTCCCAGAAAGTCGGGCGGATCATCGGCACGCCATTTTGCGCCCCTTGCACATACGTCGAATAGAGATAGGGCAGTAGTTGATAGCGGAGTTCGATATATTTCCGCGCGATCTTTTCAACCTCTGGCCCAAAGCTCCAGGGCTCTTGTTCAACTGTCCCCGCGCAGGTATGCGTCCGGCAGAATGGCAGCAGGCTGGCAACCTGAATCCAGCGGGCATACATTTCCGGTTCGGCGTCGCCCATAAACCCGCCAATATCTGGCCCGGTGAAAAACATCCCTGATAGCCCTAGATTCAGCACCACGCTAATCGAAAGCCGCAGATGATCCCATTCGGAGCGATTGTCGCCCGTCCATGAAACCGTATACCGCTGTGCTCCGGCATAGGCGGCACGGGTCAGGACAAATGGGCGCTTATCCGGTCGGGCGCGTTCAAGCCCCATGCGCGTGGCACGAGCCATCTGTGTCCCATACACATTATGCGCCCCGCCGAGATGGGTATTGCCCTGCCCTTCCCAATTCGCCTGAATATATTCCGGCACAATACCGGGGCCGGGTGGCAAAAACACCGTCGGCTCATTCATGTCATTCCATAGGCCCGCGAAACCGACCTTGAGCAGATTTTCGACCTGTCCGGCCCACCATTCACGCACAGTTGGATGGGTGAAATCTGGGAAAGCCGAGTCGCCTGCCCAAACAGGCGCGACAAACAATCGGCCATCGGGATAGGTGTGGAACATGCCGCGTTCTTGCCCATCGCGGAACGTCTCATAATTAAGGTCAACTTTGATGGCGGGGTCAACAATCGAAACAGCCTTAAATCCTTGCTTGCCCAGTTCCGAAAGCAGCACAGGCAGGTCACCAAAGTGTTCTTTGTTATACGTAAATACGCGGTGCCCATCCATATAATCTATATCGAAGTGAAGAACATCGCATGGGATAAGCCGCTGACGGAATTCTTTGGCGAGTTCGCGGAATTTATTCGACGGTACATAACCCCACCGCGACTGCTGATACCCGAAGGCCCACAGCGGCAGCAGCGGGGGAAAACCTGTCAACTCCATATAGCGTTTTAGGACGGCATCCGGTTTTTCATCGGCCATGAGATACAACCGTAGTTCACCCGTATCCGCGCTAAAGCCCATCTGATTCGGCTGTTCTGACCCAAGATCAACCGCGCCGCGTGCCGGATTATCCCACAGCACGCCGAGGGCATAATTGGGATGCAGGCCCATATAAAACGGGATGCTATAATAAACCGGATCAGTGCCGCGCCCATAACCAACTGGGTCAAAATTCCATAAGGCCCATTTTCGACCACGTAGATTGAGACCCCACCCCCGCTGGCCCAATCCATAACACCCTTCTTCGGTGGGCAATTGCCGCTGCCATGCCACTGTTTCACCCTGCCAGCTAAATCCACTCTCGGCGTTGACCTCTTGTCCATTGGTCAAAAACACACGCATTTGCGAGGTGGTACGGGCAAAAACACACGCCATACCTCCCGCCCCGACCACAACATTATCGGTGTCTTCGGTCACTTTGGCTTGAAGGGGGTCGCGCGTAAAAGTCTCGCTTAGGGCATAGGAAAAAACAGGCGGAAATTGACGGTCGGGCCGCATCCGAATTTCGACCAGATTTGGCTGATAAAAGACCACTGAAATGGAGGCGTTCGCGGCATGGATGATCGCACCGCCGGGGATTTGTTGGACATGTTGAATGATGCCGGGAGTTTTCAGCGGGCCAGTCGCAGGAGTCTTGGCGAACTGCTTCGCCATTTTTTCGGCAACTTTGGCATAGTGTTCGGGTGGATTGCCCTGTTCAATAGGCATTTGTTCGGTTTGTTTGGCGGATTTTCCCCGCTGTTTTTTGCGATCCCGTCGGAACATAGATTTTTCCCGGCCCAATCTAGCGTATCGAATAAGTTTTGATAAAGGGCAGATGGTTCACCTGCCCCTAACATGTCAAATATGCGATTTTTATTAAGCGGTTGTGCGATTACGACCCACTCCCCGGCGGCTTGCGGCGATTATTCCGTACCATCCGGCGTGCCTCATCAATAGATTTTACCAAGACGCGGCGGCTTCTGCCTCCTGCCAAGGGCTCACCAATAATCCCCAACTCGTGCAGCGAATCCATCAAGCGGGCCGCACGCGGATAGCCAATGCCTAAGCGCCGTTGAATGAGCGATGCCGAGGCTTCCCCATCCAGCACCACCAGACTGAGAGCTTCTTCCAGCATCGAGTCAAGTTCCGACAACGTTTCAAGGCGGGTCATACCACGTTCCCACGGCGGGACGGCCTCTTCCTCAACCAGTTGTTCTTCTTGCTGTTCGGTGTGCCACGCCTTCCAATACATCACGATTTCATAGAGTTCTTCGTCGGAAACATAACACCCCTGAATACGTTTTGGCCCTGCTGCATCTGGCGCAAGGAACAGCATGTCGCCCTTGCCCACCAGCGATTCCGCCCCCACTGTATCCAGAATAACCCGCGAATCTGTGCCCGATGCCACCGCGAATGAGATACGGGCCGGGAAGTTGGCCTTAATCAATCCCGTAATGACATCCACACTGGGCCGTTGGGTAGCGATGACAAGGTGCATCCCGGCGGCGCGTGCTTTTTGGGCAAGGCGTGTCACCGTTTTTTCGGTTTCGTCGGGGCGTGTCATCATTAAGTCCCCGATTTCGTCAATCACAATGACGATATATGGCAGTTGTTCCGCCGCTTGGCCTTTTTTGACCACCGCTTTGTTATAGGCTTCCAGATGGCGGGCGTTTTCATGCTCCAATAGCTTATAGCGCCGATCCATTTCGCGGGTGGCCCATCGCAAGACGCCGATAATTCGTTCGGGGTCGGTCTCAACTGGCCCAAGCAAATGCGGCAGGCCGTTAAAATGAACCATCTCGACCATCTTGGGGTCAAGGATAATCATGCGTAGTCGGTCGGGGGTGTTGTTCGCCACCAATGAGGCAATCATCGCCGTCAAACATACCGATTTACCTGAACCCGTCGTGCCTGCAATCAACATATGCGGCATCGAAGCGAGATCGGCCACAATCGGATCGCCGGACACGTCACGTCCCAATGGTACAGCAAGGGGTTTATGCCGTTCTTTATACGATGCCTCCGACTCCAATACCGAGCGCAAATCTACCACACTCGGTTCACGGTTGGGCACTTCAATCCCCACATACGAATGACCGGGTACAGGGGCTTCGATACGCACACTCCGCGCCGAAAGTGCCAATGCGAGGTCATTTTGCAGCGCGGCAATCTTGCCCACACGGGTGCGAAGTACCACACGTTCGCCCGCCTCATTGATGATTTCTTTAATCGGTGACACAGCGTATTGCGTCACGGTTGGCCCAACACGCACATCAATCACATCCGCATCAATATCAAATTCAATCATCGTATGTTCGATGATGCGGGCATTGTTATTGACCTCATGTTCGGACGGTAGTTGCAGATGGGTGTAATGCAATAGTTCCAACGGCGGCAGTTCATGGGATCGTTCACCCACCATCCGGCGGTCTTGAAATCCATCTACTGTAAAATAGCGCCGTCCGTTGCCCCCATTCCCGTTGGGTGGATTTGTACTACGGGGTTTAGAGGCTTCCCCATTTTCTTTAACAGGCAGATTCACCACCTGCCCATTAATGACTAACGTGTTGCGGCGGGGCAATATCTCGTTCTCGTCGTCTTGCATATCCTCGATCTCATTTACATTCTCTGGATCTATAGCCGCTTCTATTGGAGTGTTTGGCGGCACTGTTTCAATGGATGGGTTATTCACTCCCATAACGGGCGTGACCATAGGCGGTTGCATGGTGGCTGGTATCTCAGGCCGTGTCTCAACGGGTCTTTCAGCTGATGGGGTTTGTGGCAATACAGAAGGTGGCGGCGGTGGCACACTTCGGCCTGTGGGTTCTGCTCTGGTTGGCCGTGCAGGTCGGGCAGGCCGTTCAGCAGGGCTAGGCGTCGCTTCTTGATGTTGTATCCCTGGCAAGGCTTGTGGTGGCGGCGCTGATGGTGTGGGCGCTGGTGTTGTAACCCCTGTTGCGGGTGTAGGAATTGATGTTGATGGTGGCATCATATCCGGTCGTGCATAATTCCCATATGGCACTTCCACCTTTACCCCCACAGGCGCGGTATTGACGGGTGGCGTATAAACAGGCGTTTCCGGCATGGGCGTCGGATTGATCATCGTAGCAACCGCAGGCGCCGTGACTGCCGCCCCGATCATCCTTTCTTGTGTTGAAAGATGTCCACTGGTTCGGGCGACAGGGCGTTGTGGCATGACAGGCCGTACCCGTGTTGAAAGGTCTTGCGAACGTGTCCCCACCCATTCCAACGACTGCCGAACATGATGACGGCGGACGTGCAGCGCCAGCATGATACTGTACGCCATGCCGATGGTCAGCACGATAATCGAGAGATAATGGCCCAGTACGGTGGTCAGAATGCTGCTGATGGCCCAGCCGACATAACCGCCACCTTTGCCTTCACGTGCCAGCGCCCGTCCTTCTTCTTCAAATGCCAGCAAATGGAATAGGCCCTGTAAACTGATAAAGGCGATTTCCACTGCCAATATCCGCATCCAGTCAAATCTCAAATTGAGATGGATATTGATTTTCGGCAGCAGCAGCAGAATCCCCATGCCAAAAATGGTCAGGGCGATGACAAAAGCCCCGATGCCAAAGGCTTGTTTTAATCCTGTTGCCAAAGAGGTTGCCACAGCGGCATCCCCTACTGGATTGAGCAGGGCTGTAAACACGAAGATACCCACGATAATCAGCAAAATTGAGCTGAGTTCATCCGCCCAACTCGGCAAGGATTGGCCCAGATTACGAAACGCATCCGGGTCTTCCAAAAATCGCCGCAACCGATTCCCAAACGAATTGGGATTCGGGGGTCGTGGGGGGCGCACCGGACGCGGGGCCGGTTGTGGTCGTGCAGCAGCAGGCATTCGTGTTGAGGTTGCCGATTTAGCGGTTGTTTTGGTTGTTGTCTTGGTCGCGCCGGATTTGCCTGACGTCGTTTTGGTCGTTTTTCCGGTTGCCGTACTTGTTTTCGCCGGAGTCGCCATTTTAGACGAAGCAGCGCTTGTTTTGCCTGTCGCAGTCGCCTTGGTCGTACCCGCTGCCGATTTAGCACCTGTCCCTGTAGCCTTAGTCGTACCCGGTGTTTTGGTTGTCCCTGTCGTTTTAGCAGCACTGGTTGTCTTGGCTGTGCCAGTCGTTTTGCTAGGTGTCGCTGATTTGGCGCTGGCCGGTGGTGTTTTCGGTGCGGAGGTACGTGAAGATACGGCAGAAGCACTTCCCGTCGTTTTTTTGCTCATATCTCTCGACGGCGTTTGGGCTACTGTTTTGGGTGTGGTGGTGGACTTCTTACCGGACGCAGGGCTAGAAGTTGAACTGGTACGCGCCGACTTAGGCGTCTCAGATGGTTTGCGCGGCGGCGTGTTCCGATCCGACATGCAAATCACATTTCCTTTTGAATTAAGCTACCTGATTATTGTACCATGCCAACCGACTCGCTGGAAGAAACGTTAATCCTACGGTGAAATCTCGATTTTTAGATGATAGTCGAATCGGCCTATGGCGGCACGCATTATTGGCAATTTGACCGGATTTTTCAAGCGCTATTTCTTGGTAGATTTTTGGTAATTTAAATCGGGTGTTATGATTGTTTTAGTGAGCAGAGAGTTTATGGGGGTCTAAATGCCAGTCGAGGCACGCCAAGCCGAATTTGCTATTTTGCAGCAGCAGGCATATGTGGCTTTAGAGGATATTCCCCTTTCGTCAGAGCGTTCTCATTTTCTCATGCGGTTGTCCATTTATCCTGCCTTTTTCAAATATGTTTCCTGGATGATTTGGGAGGGCGCTGATTTATTTGTGCATCAAGTGATATGGGATAGACCGAGTGACTTCCATCGTTTTTTTGACCCAATGGAGGGGCTTAGAAAAGGTTGGCACACTGCCCCGACGCTTTCTATAGCTGAGACGAACATTAAAAAATCAGTTTTTTACCCCTTATTTGATCAACGACATCAAATCCCCTTGCCCAAAACCGAGCGACCTCTAGCCATTGATGGTGAAACTTGGTATTTGCATCTCCCTGATACGTTTGAAAATCGTATCTTAGATTGGAATGGTGTTGGTCAACCCACAGGAGACTGGCAACCGCTCACTGAATGGGCAAAAAAGCTGCACGAGTTTTTCTTGATCGTTTTTAATTCACATTGAAAGGCAAATTTGCATTACTATGACCTACGAAAACATCCTATACGAAGTTGCCGATGGCGTGGCGACCATCACCTTTAATCGCCCCGAAAAATACAATGCCTTTTCTGCCAAGATGCTGTATGAAATCAGCGACGCCTTTAAACAAATTACCCGTGATGCCGCCGTGCGTGCGGTCATTATCACCGGGGCGGGCAAGGCTTTTTGTTCCGGTCAAGACTTGGGTGATGCCGAAAGCATCGAAAAAGGGTTTATGGAGCATGTCCGTTCCAAATATAACCCCCTCGTTTTAACCATGCGCGGCCTCGAAAAACCCATTATCGGCGCGATTAACGGCGTCGTAGCAGGGGCAGGTGTCGGCGTGGCGCTGGCCTGCGATTTACGTATCCTTTCCGACAAGGCCAGTTTTGTTTTTGCGGCCTTTGTAGGAATCGGCCTCGTTCCCGATACTGGCATTGACTATCACCTGCCGCGCATCGTGGGTCAAGCCAAAGCCTTTGAATTGATGATGCTGGCGGATGGTAAAAATCGCGTCTCCCCCCAACAAGCCCTTGAGTTAAATTTATGCACTTCGGTAGTCGAACATGATGCCCTGATTGAGCGGGCCCGTATCCTAGCCGTGAACTTTGCCACCCTGCCCACCCGCGCCATCGGCATGACCAAGCGCCTGCTAAATGGTACTTGGGATCAGACCCTTGCCGAAACACTCGACATGGAAGCCCAATTACAGCACGCCGCCAGCCATACCAGAGACGCACTGGAGGGCATTACCGCCTTTAATGAAAAACGCGAACCGAAATTCACGGGCCAATAGCCGAGCGAGCGTATCCGTTGCGGCATGGAGCGTTTGTGACAATCTCGTAACATGCAGTTACATGGCTGATACGCCTTTGTCATATGGACGTAACACCGGACACCTAAAGTGAAATCTGCCACAACGCAATCATTATCAATGACCTAAATGGGTCAGAGGATTCAATCTCATGGATAATCAACCTCCTTTCAACGGACAACAAATCAGTCCAAATATGCAATGGGGGATTATTGGGGCGGTCATCATCGGCCTAACCTGCCTCATTTGTTTCGGGGTCTTGGCAATCTATTTGTTGTTTAGCAGCGGCGGTGATGATGAGAATCCGCAATCGGTCGCTAACCCGACGCCGTTCATTTTCCCAACTCAACCGACCTTCCAAGTGTTTCCCACTGTACAGCCAACCCAAACCCTGCGAGCTTCGGCCACGCCATTTTCCAGTGGGGGTAACAGCAATCCATTGCCGACTGTCGCCCCGACCTTCCCCGCTAACGCTGGCCCTGCCGCCTACGTAACCATCAATGAACTCAATGTGCGTTCCGGGCCGGGTACGGAATACGCCATTCAACAAACCGTCGGCCTCAATCAATTAGTCGGGCTGATCGGGCGTAACAATGCCTCCACGTGGGTGCAAATTCGTCTGGTCAGTGGTACGACGGGTTGGGTCAGCACCCAATACATTCGGGCCAATGTTGCGCTTGGCAGTTTGCCTGTAACCGAACCGACCCCGGTCGTGCCGCAAGTCACCGCGAATCCGACCAGCGTCGCAAAAGATACTCAAATTGCGCTAACTGGAACGGGCTATCCAACCTCATCACAGGTCAGTGTTTATATCGGGCCAAGCAATATCAGCGTTTTCCCGAATGTCATCACTACGGCCCTAACTGATTCAACAGGCCGTTTCTCCACCAGTTTCAAGATGCCTGCCCAATGGCCCAACGGTCAAACGATTGCCACCGGGCCGGTGATTATCAGTGTAACGGCTACCAATGGCGTTGGCGCGATTACGACGGTCAATTTCACGGCGGCCCAAACCTATACCCCCGTGATCGCCATTAGCCCCAATACTGGCCCGGCGGGTACGGTCATTAGTGTCGCGGGTACGGGTTTCCCGCCCTCGCTGAGTGTCAGCATCCGTCTGGCGATTACCAGTACCGACTTTCTGACAATACCCTATACAACTGCTGTCACTTCGGCGACCGGCAATTTCTCCACATCCTTCACCATGCCCTCCAAGTGGCCCGATAACAGTACCATCACCCAGACCAATTTGCAGGTCGTGGCGTTGGTGGATGGTACGAGTTATGTGGATTCGGAAGCCTTTACCTATCAGCCAGCGGTGGCGACCCCGGTCATTAGCATTAACCCAACCTCGGCTGGTGCTGGAACCGATATTGCCATCAGCGGAACGAACTTCCCTGCCAATACCTCCGTCGAAATTCGCTTGGGCCTGTCGAGTGCAGGGTTCATTTCTAGCCCCTATCTGACCATTACAACCAATGGCTCTGGCGCGTTTACCACGCCCTTTACCGTTCCAAGCCAATGGACAAACGGCACCCCCATCACCGACACGGCCCTAGAGGTGGTTGTCACTGTCGCGGGTAACCAGTCTATTTCGGCGGTTACTCCCTTCACCTTTATCCTGCCCTAACGCGGCTTTTCCCCGACGCGCAGAATTACAAAAGGACGGCTCACCCCCGTCCTTTATCATTTCCGCAGATTCCTCCCTAACGCAACGCTGGCTAACCATTACTCATATCTTTTGGGATGGCGGGTAATGAGTCATAATTAGGGATGTAATAGAGAGATAATGGATAGTGTGAAACGGTATGCGTTTGTCAAGTGCTGGCGTTTGATATGGGGGTGGGTTATATTTGACCGTTAGGAGGGTGGGATTCTGGGTATCATGGGGGATTGGCTTGCATTCGGGTAAAGATCAACTCGCCAACAATGGCTTGTTTAAGACTTTTTCAGGCTTATAGGTAATGTATAGCCGCGTCGGAGCGAGGGTGAGGTTATGTTAATCAAATTCCCATTTGGATTTTTCGAGATTCTGGATATAATTTAATCAAATCACCATTTGATTATGCTAGAGTGGATGGAGTTTAAATAATGGCCCACCCGGTAACGCCAACAATTGCTGGTGTCTCATTTGATTTAACTAATGAACAAAAAATGCTCCAACAGGTCGCCCGCGATTTTGCCCGTAGTGAGATCGCACCAAAGGCCGAACATTATGACCGCACCGCCGAATATCCTTGGGAAATCGCCCACAAAGCCCGTGAACTTGGCCTGTTGACCCTCAATATTCCTGAAGAATATGGTGGTATCGGGGCCAGCGTCTTTGAAGAATGTATTGTCGGTGAAGAACTGGCATGGGGCTGTTCCGGTGTCAGCACGGCCCTGACCATCAACAATCTCGCCTCCCTGCCCATCCAGATTACCGGAACGGACGCCCAGAAGAAAGAATGGCTTGGGCGCTTGGTAGATGGTCAAATGTCAGCCTATGCCGTGACCGAACCCGATGCTGGGTCAAATGTGGTTGGGATGCGTACCCGTGCCGAAAAACGCGGGGATGTCTATATTTTGAATGGCAGCAAAACATTTATCTCCAATGCCAACATCGCCGATTTCTTTACCGTTTTTGCCGTCACCGACCCCGCCGCCGGACACAAAGGTTTGGGTGTATTCGTCGTCGAAAAAGCCTCGACTGGTGTCAGTGTCAGCAAGCACTTTGATAAACTCGGTCAGCGCTGTGCCGATACCGCCGAAATCACGTTTGAAAATGTCGAAGTCCCCGCCGCCAATTTGCTCGGCGGCAAGGATGGCATGGGCTTCTATACCGCCATGAAAGTTTTCGACAAGAGCCGCCCCCCCGTCGCGGCTGGTGCGGTGGGTGTGGCCCAACGTGCCTTGGATGAATGTGTCAAATATGCCCGTGAACGCGAAACCTTTGGCGTGCCGATTTATGAACACCAAGCCGTCGGTCACAAAATCGCCGATATTGCCATGAACGTCGAAGCGGCCCGTATGCTGACATGGCGTGCGGCCTCGATTATTGACAGCGGTGTCTCCAATACCAAATATGCCTCCTTCGCCAAAGCCTTTGCCGCCGACACCGCCATGAAAGCTACTGTCGAGGCCGTGCAGGTCTTTGGGGGTTATGGCTTCATGAAAGAATACCCCGTCGAAAAACTGATGCGTGATGTCAAAGTCTTCCAAATCTACGAGGGGACAAGCGAAATCCAGCGTAACATCATCGTGCGTGAGCTATTCCGTAACTAAACTTTAAATTTCTTTTAACTTGACACCGTTTGTCTTATAATGAGGCCAACGGTGTTTTTGTTTTCTAATTTGAGGGGTTCTGGTCATATAATGGATTTTCAGCACATTGCCAATAGTCTCTCGCACGGCCTAAAACCGATTTTTGGTGATTTTGATGAGGTGCTCATTGGGCGACTATTTCTCTCGCTGATCTTGTGCGGCATCATTGGCCTAGAGCGTTCTGGTCATGAGCGATCCAGCGGCTTTCGTCCTCACATTTTGGTCGGTCTAGGCGCTTGTTTAATGGCGATGGCGGGTGCCTATGCTCTGCCCGAATCTTCGACCACCCGTGACCCCATGCGTGTTGCCAGTTATGTCGTATCCGGAATTGGGTTTTTGGGTGCGGGTGCGATTCTGCGACACGGTACAACCGTTCGCGGGTTGACCACTGCGGCCAGTATCTGGTGTGCGGCGGGGATCGGGATCACGACGGGTGTCGGCATGGGGGGCTTGGCGACCACTGCTACCTTCTTAATTCTGTTTACCCTCGTTTTTCTGGAACGGCTGGAAAAACGTATGGATCGTAAGCACGAAAATGATCTAAATATCTATCTCAAAAATGATAGCAAGGCCGTTGGCAAAACATTGGTCGCTCTCAATCGTTTGGGTGTACCCATCAAAAAAGTGACCATGCTGCCGGGGCCGGGAATGAGCGCCGTCCTGCGCATTGAACTCAACCATTCCCTCAAAGCCCAACAAATTCCGCTCTTGGTCAACCGCCTGATGACCTTAAAACATATCGAGCAAGTAGATACCGATTCTCTAAATTTTGACGATGGAGCGGTGTTCCAAAAACTACGGAGCGTTGAAGCGCCTTTGGGAACAGACAATATTGATCTAAAATTAGGGGATGATACGCTGCTGCACGACTTAAATGAACAAGACAAATAGTATGAAGTGGCGATTATTTTATGCTTATAGTGATATTGGGTTTGGCGATTTCGGGCGCATTGGTAATGATTGGATTTGGTATTTACAGCGAAGTGCAGGCACGGCGCAAAGATGATTTGCAAGCCCCTCCTCTGCTCGATAGTTTGTTTCCTGACGCAGATTTGCCCCCCCGACCGAATCTGGCCCAATTTTTTCTAGCCCGGCTTCAGCAATTTCAACTCGCTGTCGAAACGCATCCCTTCAAAGCCTATGGTGTGATTGAAACGCTCTTTTGGCTGGCCTGCCTAATCCCGCTAATCAACCACCTATTGATTCCCCGCGAAGGTTGGGCAGCCTATATCACATGGATGATGGTGATCCTCCCACACGAAGCGGGGCATCTTATCTGCTCGCCTTTTGGTACGCTGGTCATGTTTCTGGGTGGTTCGATCTGGCAAGTTTTATTTTGGCTACTCATTGCCACATATGGTCTGTTGGTTCGCCACTATTTTACCTTTGCTATGATCTGCTGGATGATTGTGGGTCACAGCTTTATGGATATGGCAGTGTATATCCGTGATGCCCGTAGCCGCGATTTACCCCTGCTGTTTGGGATGGACAGCAGCCATCACGATTGGTGGAATATCCTCCGCCGGTTGGGGCTACTCGAATATGACCACACCATCGCCGATCTCGCGGTGCTGTTAGGTGTTCTGATCGCTCTATCCGCTGTTGGCTTGGGCATTTGGACGACATGGATTTTCCCGCGCCTAACTTTAGGTAGCAACCCGCGCTTTCAAGGCCATCTTTTTAGACCCGCCTCGCGCCCCAATGTCTATTCGCCGGACGGGATGCCCAAAACATAAACTGCCCCGCGTGCATCACTGATTGCAATAATTTTGCCGTCGGGTGACCATGCGGCCCGATAGATGTCCAACGTGGTGATTTGTTGCGGTGCAATCTGGGCACTGGGTACACGCAGTTGTTGGGCATTGCCTTGCTGGGTGGTTTCGGCGGCGGCGAGATTCCACAAAAACAGGTTAGGGCCATTTGTTCCGGTTAGCACCAGTTGATTATCTTGCGAAAACGCCGCCACACCAATGCGTAGTCTGTGACCGGGCAGACCTGCCACCAGTTCGCCTGTATTGACATCCCAAATATTGACCACTTCCCCATCCCCTGTCGCAATAATCATGCTCTGGTCAGGCGAAAATGCAATCGAACCCGCCGAAAATTCTGGCACGGCAAATTCACGCAGGGGCAGATATTCATTATCCAGTTGCCAGATGGTAATGTTGTCTCGGAATGCGGCGGCTAACAAGGTGCCATCCGCCGAAAGTGCGATGTCTTGGGGTGGGGGTTGAAATTGACCAAGCGTGTGGATTTGTTCTAGTGTGTCAAATTTCCACAGCCGGATATTGCCTTCTTGACCCAATGTAATTACCGTGTTGCCATCTGGTGAAAACTGCACGTCTTGTACCGCGAAAAAATGGGCATCGGTGCGTGCGACTTCCGCCAATGGGTCGAGCGTAAATACTAGCAAGCGCCCGTCTATACTGCCGACCGCCAACCGCTTTAGATCAGCCGACTGTGCGACTGGCCCCACAATATTGGTTGACCCCTGAATGCCCTCCGAACGCTGCGTTTCATCCAGCAGATCCCACGCATAAAGCTGGCTATCTTCACCTATCGTAAACAGCGTATTGTTATCGGCACTGAAAAATAAATGTTGGGCATTGATGTCGGTAATGGCGCGTACCAGACGACCACTTGCTAGATTCCAGACCTGTACCAAGCCGTCTTCGGTGCTAGAGGTTGCAAGCCGCAAATTATCGGCTGAAAAAGCCATCGCTGAGACGGTCTTTTTGTGTCCGCCAAAATGACCAATCAATTGTAGTTTTTCGGCATTCGCGGCGGTGATGGCTTCGGCAGGGCGCTGCCACAGAATTTCGCCGAGTGTTGGTATCGGGCGCGGGCCATCGGTATCGTCATCCGTACACGCCGCGATCAGGCTCACCAAAATAATCATCATCAACATGGGACGCATCATTATTCTCATCGGGTTATTCCCTAACCTCTTGCCATAAAGGAAGCCACCAATCTTGGCGCGGCATCCCACTTATTTGCACCGTTTGCCTATAGTGATCTAAAGCGTACACCACTTGGCGAAATTCGACACTCAGCCGCCCCCGTTCCGCCGTCAATAGTAAATACTCCGCCCGATTATTATTGAGTTCCCGTCCATCCGGCGTGGGTGTAAAGGCCAAACCGATGCTGCCGGGATTCAAAATAATCTGCTCATGCAGTCGCCGAAAAAGTGGCAGATGCGTATGTCCGCCAATCATGATCGGGGCAGTGGTTTGACCGAACATTTCCTTAAGGTCGTCATCCGGCGTGCTGGCCCAAATCCTGTCCATATGCGAACGTGGCGACCCGTGATAACACAATAGCGTTTTCCCGGCGTCGAGTGGAATGGTCAGCGTGGCTTGAAATGAACGCATAAACGCGAGGTCATCATCACTCAATTGGGCACGACACCACTGCGCCATGCCCCAAAATGGGACTTCCGTCTGTTGATTGAGTTCAATAGCACTGGGGGGATGTATCAACAGATCATCCGTGTTGCCCATAACCACCGGGCAGTTGAGGGCTTGCACACATTGGACGACTTCATGCGGCTGTGGGCCACGATCGGCAATGTCCCCCAGAAAAATAATCTGGTCGGGCCGTTCGGCACGAATATCTGCCAATGCCGCCTCAAGGGCAGTCAAATTGCCATGAATATCGGAGATGATTGCCAGACGCATGTTATGCAATCATGTAAAATCGCGCAGTTGACGGGAACGGCGTGGATGACGCAGGCGGCGCAGAGCTTTACCTTCAATCTGCCGAATCCGTTCGCGGGTCAGGCCAAATTTCTGCCCCACTTCTTCTAGCGTATAGCTGCGTCCATTCTGTAGCCCAAAGCGCAATCGCAGAATCCGGGCCTCGCGCGGCGTCAAGGTACTCAATACCTCATCCAATTTTTCGCGCAGCAAATTTTGATAGGCGCTTTGTAGTGGCGTCGGCATGGTGTAATCTTCGATGAAGTTGCCTAGTTCGCTTTCTTCATCTTCCCCCACTGGACGTTCAAGGCTAAGGGGGCGCCACGACACTTTTAGCATCCATTGGACTTTACGCGGTTCCAAATCCATCTCTTGGGCAATTTCTTCGGGGGTCGGTTTGCGCCCATGTCGTTGTTCAAGTTCGCGGGCGGTCTTATACAAATGGCGGATGCGGTCAGACATATGTACCGGAACGCGGATGGTACGACCCTGATCGGCAATGGCACGGGTAATGGTTTGGCGAATCCACCATGTCGCGTAGGTGCTAAAGCGGAACCCGCGTTTATAGTCGAATTTTTCAACGGCCTTCATCAAACCGAGATTACCCTCTTGGATGAGATCCAAAAACGGCACGCCTCGCCCCATATAGCGTTTGGCGATGCTGACCACCAGCCGCGTATTGGCCTTAATCAGATGATCGCGGGCCTCGCGCCCATCATCTACCAATTCCGTTAGCTTGATTAGCTCATCTTCGGGGCAATGTCCATTCAACCGGGCCAATTTTTCGCTGGCTTCTTTGCCTTTTTCGAGGCGCAGCGCCAATGAAATTTCCTCTTCGGTAGTCAGCAGCGGAACCCGCGCCATTTCCTTAAGATATAGCCCGACCGTGTCATCCGACGATACCTCAGTTAGGTCAAATTCCTCGTCTTCAAACTCATCTTCATCTTCGAGGTCGTCTAAATCAAATTCATCTAAATCATCAAGGTCATCAAAATCTTCATCGGCCAAATCGCCATTTTCGTCCATCGCAAAAAAAACATCATCCATCGGTTCAGCATCATCCTGCTCGACCTCTGGCAGTTCCAGCATATCTTCTTCTTCATGCGAAGCGTTAGTATCGAAATTTTCAAACAGGTCGTCAGGCATAGGGAGTCCTCATTGGATTTTTACGATGAACTCATGATGACCAGCTATTTTTCGTCATCTTCTTCTTGCATTTGATCGCGCAGGGCCTTAAGGGCGGCAAAACGCGGGTCAATATCGTCCAATAAACCATTATCGCGCATGACATCACGCATGGTTCGATTACAAAAAATACAGCGTCCCGCCTCATTGGTGGGGGTGGTCATGGGTCTATTCAGCATCGCTTCTTCCCGCACAATCGGCGCGAGATCAAGAATGCCTGTTTCATCTACCCGATACTGCGTATCCAGATTTTCATTCGAAGCAAACAGTTCTTCAATTTCAAACTCAATTGGGATAGATACTTCATCGGTGCAGCGCGAACATTCATCAAATACGCTGGTCTGCACATTGCCTTGAATCAGCAACCCGTCCCGCGTTTTGGAAAGGCGTAGTGTCGCATAGAAGTGCCCCAGCATTAAGTCATCTGAGACTTTCAAAAGCGACGGCACATTAAATTCGTTTTCGCGGCTAAAGCCAATCGTCTCTGCGAGGATAAACCCGACATTTATACGCAGGACTTTGGCACTCACATAGCCATTATTGGGTGTCTGAGTCACTCAAGCCTCCTGCGTGAATCGCCCCGAACCAACACTACCGATACACAGCAAGTAGAACAAAAAATAAAGAATCTCGCCCGTAGCGTTACAGTGTGTCTTACGTCTGAAAAGTGTATAGCCTAATTGTATTCGCTTGACTATGGCATGTCAAGAAATATTAATAGAACGGCATAACAGTTGGCGAAGAATTGATACCTGCGAGGGAAATGGCTTTTGAAGCCACAAATTTGTAAGTTCGATGAGGTGAGTCTGTTTTCCCACCCCATCGAATGATGTCAACAATTGTTCAGATTAACCCAGTCCGTACTCTTGTAGCACCCGGCGGGCAATCACCAAGCGCTGAATCTGGCTGGTTCCCTCCCCAATTGTCATGAGGCGCTGGTCACGATAGATGCGTTCTACTGGAAATTCTTGGCTATACCCATATGAGCCGTGAATCTGGATGGCGTTGAAGCTGACTTTTTCCGCCACTTCCGAGGCCATCAATTTTGCCATCGCGGCTTCTTTGGTGAAATTTTTACCTTGCTCTTTCAACCACGCGGCACGATAGACCAGCAGACGGGCGGCTTCGATTTCCAGCGCGGCGTCGGCGATCATCCACTGGATGGCTTGGAACTGGGTAATTTTGCTCCCAAAGGCCTCCCGTTCGGCGGCATATTTCATGGCGGCTTCAAAAGCGGCCTGAGCCAAACCCACACTCAATGCCCCGATACTGATACGCCCTCCATCCAACGTTTCCATTGTTTGATGGAAGCCTTTGCCCTCCTCACCTAATGTGCCTTCCACAATCGGCACACGCACATTGTCATAGGTGATCTGTTGGGTTGGTGACCCCTTCAACCCCATTTTCTTTTCGGGATGATGCACCGTTACGCCTGCATATTGCGGCTCGACCAGCAGCATACAGAAGCCCTTCGCGCCAGCCTCTTTGTTGGTGCGCGTCAGGGTAATGATGACCGGAGCATGTTTGGGGTTGGTAATCCACGCCTTATGCCCATCAATAATCCACGAATCACCCTCTTTAACCGCCGAGGTACGCACCCCGCCGACCAAATCCGACCCGGCGTTGGGTTCGGTCAAGGCCAGCGCCCCCAATACCTCACCGGAGGTTAGGCGTGGCAGGTACTTTTGCTTTTGATCGGTTGTCCCCCAACGGTTAATCGGGAAACACCCCAATCCATTGTGCGCCGCTAAAGATAGCCCGGTTGAGCCGCACGCCCGTCCGACTTCCTCAATCGCAATGGCTGCTGAAATTGAATCGAGGCCAGCGCCGCCATATTCTTCAGGAACTTGTAAGCCGGTCAGTCCTAATTGGGGCATTTTGCGGATGGCCTCCCAGCGCATTTCCCCCGTCTGATCCACCTGCGCTGCATATGGGGCAAGTTCGCGGTCACAAAAATCGCGCACGGCCTCTTGATACATGCGCTGTTCTTCGTTAAGTTCAAAATACATGGAATGCCTTCTCCTTGGTCATCACTCTACTATTTTTTGAATTGGACGGATTTCCATTGGGTGAACAGGTCACGCAGTTTCAACCGCTGATACTTGCCCGTCGTAGTAACGGGGATTTCCGTCCCAAAGACCACCGCCTTGGGGCTTTTTTCAAATGACATCTTTTCGCGGCAGTAGCTCAAAATGGCGGTTTCGGTTAGTGCTGTGCCTTCTTGTAAGACAACATACGCGCCGACTTCCTCCCCGTAATAATCATTTTCAAAGGCTACCGCAAGGCCGACCTTGATGCCGGGGATTTGCAGCAGGATTTCCTCAATATCAAATGGGCTAAATTTGACCCCGCCTCGATTAATCAGTTCCTTCAGTCGTCCCGTGATGAAAAAGAAATGACGGCCTTTGGCATCCGCCTCATAAAAGCCTTCATCCCCACTGCGGAACCAGCCAAATTTAAAGGTTTCAGTGTTGGCGTCGGGGCGCTGATAATAATATTTCATGACATTATGCCCCCGGATGCAAATTTCACCGCGTTCCCCCGCCCCCAATTGCTGACCGTTGCCGCTGGCATCAAAAATCGCCATCTCGTTGGTGGAAATCGGCACGCCAATGCTCGGATAGCCATATTCTTGCATCCAATGTTGATGGGTTTGCCAATCGAGTTCAATCGGCAGGAAGCAGCTATAACAGGTGGTTTCGCTGAGACCATAGCCATGCAATATTTTGAAGCCGAATTGATTTTCAAAACGTTTAGCCAACTGCACCGCCAATGTCCCCGCCCCGCAGGTGAGATGCCGAAAATGGCTTAAATCCTCACGGGTGACGGTTGGCCCGAAAATACTTTCACCCTTAGCAGCCTGCTCATCGGCATATTCGCAGCAAAATTGCAGCAGAGTCGGCACGACGCTGACCATGTTAACCTTTTCTCTAGCGATGCGCTCCCAAAAATGATGCGAACTATAGGCCCGATTTAGTACCGTACTTCCACCGATAAACAGCGGGGTGACGAGGGTGACAATTGTGCCGTTGACGTGATGAATGGGCAGCACCGCCATCGTGCGCTGATTACCCGTCAGCCCCTGCGCGGCGGAAATCCCATAGGCATCCACCAGCATGTGATATTGGGTCAGCACCACCCCTTTGGGCGCACCCGTTGTGCCGCTGGTATAGACCAATAGGCTTTCATCATCCAACGTAGTCTCGTCAGGGGTATCAAGGGTGGTCTGGGGGGTAAATAAATCTTGCAGGCGGTCATGGGCGGGCTGTTTTGCGCCACCCACCTGAATGATCTGGCGTACATTGGCCGCCCCTAGTCCCTCATCCGTGCCATGAATAATCGTCTCCGCCCGTTCCAGATATTCTTCCCGCACCAGACAAACCACCGCCTCACTGTTCCGTAAAATGAACGCGATGCGGCGGTCATCTTCGGCGACATTTTGCGGCGCAACGGCAGTCCCAATTTTCCAGCAGGCAAAATAAATGATGACCGTGTCGCTGTGGTTATATCCGATGGTTGCCACCCGATCGCCGCGTTTTACACCCAGACGCAGCAGCACATTGGCGGTCTGGTTGACACGGGTATTCAATTCGGCGTAGCTTATTTCCTCACGCTGACCGTCTTTGTCATAATGAATCAGGTAGACCTTGTCGGGGGATTCCATAGCCCGATTTTCGAGCAGGTGGCGGATGCTGCGATAGGGCACTAAATGGCTGGATGGTGGGCGACCCCGCAGTGTTTGGGCCTGTAAAATATTGGCTTGGGTATCGGCTGAAACTGAAGTCAACATAGAACCTTTTTTGGGGGGAACTTAATTTTTTTAAATGGGAAGCGGCTCACACTCTAACACTTATACTATAACGCGGGGCAAAACTTTCAGAAAGACGGAAATAGGAGACCATGCCAATCTATTTTTATTCCAATACTGATGAATACGCCTATCTATCCAATTTTTCGGCACATGGTTTTGAGTTGGATGGGGTCTATTGGCCGACGGTAGAACATTATTTTCAGGGGCAGAAGTTTGTGGAGACCGACCCGCCCTATGCCGAAAAAATCCGGTTGGCGAAATCTCCCAAGCAGGCCAAGACATTGGGCCGCAGCCGCGAACACCCGATTCGAGCCGATTGGGAAGTGGTAAAAGATGAGGTTATGCATCGGGCGGTGCTGAAAAAATTCCAAACCCACACCCACTTGCGCGAAAAATTGCTGGCGACAGGCGATGAGGAGTTAATTGAAAACGCCCCAACCGATTATTATTGGGGAACGGGTCGGGATGGCAGCGGGCAAAACAAACTGGGTCAGATTTTGATGGTGGTGCGAAATCATTTGCGAGATAAGGAGCAATTAGAACATAATTTCTAATTATATAAGTGGGAGGCCAAATCCGTAACGGTCGTTACGAATTTACACGGCAAGGTTATATTACGCAAAATCATAGAACGTATGAGCCATGTTTCAGTCAATAGCGAAAAATAGCTTAAGCCGAATAGCGGGTGGCGCGTTCGCGGAGGTTGGTTAGGGTGTCGGCGGGTATGTTGGCGGATTCGACCCCCATCCGGATCGTCCCATTTTCAGGATGATGAAAATCACTGCCGCCAGTGGCAATCAGGTGATTTTCGGCAATGGTTTTGAGCAATTGTTGGCGAAATTCGGGTGCATGGTCGGGGTAATAAACCTCAAGACCGTCCACCCCAGCCGCAATCGCTTCGGCAATCACTTTGGTGGGGCTGGCATAACGTCCGGGATGGGCCAAAACCGCTACCCCACCGGCTTGATGAATCATGGCAATGGCGTCGGGCATGGTTAGCCGGAAGCGCGGTACATAGGCCGGGGCATCGTTGGCAAGATAGCGACTAAAGGCGGTCTGACTGTCGGGGACAACCCCTTTTTCGACCATGATACGCGCAATATGGGGACGAGTAATGGCTGCGCCTTCGGCAATTTCAAGGATACGCTGCAACGAGATATTGACCCCAAGGCGGGCCAATTTTTCGACGATCAATTCGGCGCGGCGCTCTCGAAAGGTGCGGAGTTCAACAAGCTGGCTCTGGAACTTTGCATTTTCGATGTTGATGAAATAGCCCAACACATCAATGGTGCGGAGGGCGTCTTCACACCCTAGCTCGATGCCGGGAATCACTTGCAGGGAGGTTTGGTTGGCGGTGGCCTGTGCGGTTGAGATGCCGTTGGTTGTGTCGTGGTCGGTCAGCGCAATGACGTTTAGGCCTCGCGCAATCGCAGTATGAACAACCTCCGATGGCGAAAACTGGCCGTCGGAGGCTGTGCTGTGCATATGTAGGTCAATGAGTGGCTGCGATGTAATGGGATTTTCCACTTTGCTTAGCAGGCTTGGCCTTCCATGATAAAGCGGATAGCGGTGCGTTCTTGACCGTTGATCATAACCTCTGTGAAGACGGGAATGCCAGTAATGGTATATTCTTCAGCAAGGTAGTTGCGGGCGATGGCGATGGCTTTAACGGTTTGATAGACCGCTCCTGCGCCAATCGCTTGAATTTCGGCACGATGGTGTTCCCGAATCACCCCAGCAATTGCCCCTGCCACAGCAGTTGACCGGGAGTGGGCGGAGACTTTAATCAGGCCGGATTGACTAATGTCTTCTGCTAAATGCTCTTCAAATGGGTGGGTTGAATGTAGCGCGTCCATGTGCTTGCCTGATTTCTTCTATTTATACAACGATTAAAACCATGCTTAGAGTGAGTATATAACGACTTAAGGCCCTAACCAATAGAGGTGGCTTAAGAGGTGATGTGTGTCATCTAATTCATGTGCTAAAAATCATAGATAGATATGAATATATTGACAAAATTCTTGGCGTAGACGGTGAGCCATTGAACGTCATTTCTATGTTAGTCAAGAGGGAATATGGGGGTGGCTGAAAAATTTAAGGTTGTGGAGAGTTATATGAATCGTGGTCAACCGAACTCCCACCTATGGGAGTTGATTGACAAGTGACCACCATATATGGGGGGTGCTATTGTGCTAGAATAGCGAACATTTGGTCTGAGTCGAAAAAAGAACGAAATATTTTTATAGGACTAGTGCTGTTACCTTAAAAAATTCGAAAATAGGGAAATCTGCTCACAAAATATGTTGCCCCTTTGCCGGCTGAATGGTAAAATCATTTAAACTTTCGGAGTGAACAAAATACGAGGCAACCCAGTGGCTCATATTCCCAATCTTCTTGAGCCTCGCATCCACATATTGGCCTCATTCACTCTCTGTATCCGGTCATAAAAGCACTCGGCAAACGCCAACTATAACCTGCTTAACCACCTTATTAAGAGTGGGTGTCTATTTATTGCCCGCTGCCGAGGTGACCTGTTTGTATTTTTGCTATCTAAAACGAGTACGGTGTGATGAAACCAGAAGATGCTTGGCTTGCAACGTTGGGCCAACTCCAACTACAACTCCACCGCAGCACGTATGACACTTGGCTGCGCGACGCTAAATTCTTATCGTATGACGATAAGGTATTTACCGTTCGCGTCCGCAATGGGTATGCCAAAGACTGGTTGGAGCAAAAACTCTATCGAGCAGTCAAACACGCCTTATGTTCAGTGTTTCGGGAACAGGTCGAGGTTGAATTTGTGGTGCAAAACCGCACCCGGCGTGAGTTTGATGATGATTATGATGCCCAAGCCCAAAACAGCGGGTCGTCAGAAAAGCCAGTAGAACCGCAGTACAGTTCAATTTTTGTAGAAGAAACGCCCGCTGCGGATGATTGGAATCCACAACTAAACTCGGCCTATACCTTTGAGAATTTTGTGGTTGGCCCCAGTAATCAGATGGCCCAAGCTGCTGCCCAAGCCGTTTCGGTCAATCCGGGACAGGTATATAACCCACTCTATGTTTATGGGAATTCGGGGCTGGGGAAAACCCACTTGTTGCAGGCGATCGGGAATACCTGTCGCCAGCGGGGTCTTAAAGTGTTGTATGCCACCTCCGAGCAGTTTATGAATAACTTGGTGGAGGCGATTCGGGGCAAGACGACCTCCGATTTCCGTGAGTATTATCGCGGCGTGGATGTGCTGCTGATTGACGATGTCCAGTTTATGGCGGGCAAGGATAGCACACAGGAAGAATTTTTCCACACGTTTAATGCACTGCGGGAACAAGGCAAGCAGGTGGTGATTGCTTCTGACCGACGACCCCAAGCGATTAAGGGTTTGGATGATCGCTTGCGTTCGCGTTTTGAATGGGGCTTGCAGGTTGAGATTTTGACGCCCTCCTATGAAACGCGCTTGGCGATTCTCAATGATAAGTCGGAAATGAAGGGCCATCCCCTACCCCATGAAATCGCCCATCTGATTGCCAGCTTTACCTATGCCAGCATCCGCGATTTGGAAGGCACGCTTACCCAAGTGTTGGCCTATAAAACATTGATGGGTAATCATTTGACCATCGAGATTGCGGAACAGATTTTGGCCGACAAACGCGGTGAAATGGCTGTGCCGACTGCCCTCCCCCGCCGTGATGTAGTTGCTGTGAAGCGCCAGATCAGCCTGAATGATGTGTTGCAGGCGACGGCCCGTTTTTATCAACTTTCGCTGGATGACATTCTGAGCAAACGCCGCACTAAAGATGTCAGCTATATACGACAATTGGCGATTTATCTGGCACGTGAGGAAACCCAAGCCTCATGGCCCGAAATTGGTGATGCCTTCGGTGGACGTAACCACAGCACGATGGTTCATGGATATAAGAAGGTCGCCGAAGAAATCGAAACCAATTTGGATATGCGCCGCGAAGTCGAAGACCTGCGAAAACATATCCACCAAGCCGCCGTTTAAGCCAGTTTTATCACCTCAAACCGCTGACCGCTGATATGGCGCAGGGGCATCTTGGCGCCTTGTGAAAATTGTGCAACCTTTTGATAGGCATCCCGTATAAAATATAGATGTATCCCCCAACTCAAGAATGACGGCGGGAATCCAAGCAATGATTTTGCCTGAGATGTTAGTTGAACAAGAAAACGCCCTTTTGGAAAACACCCTACGCGGGGATGTTGAGGCGTTTGGTGACTTAATTCGGCTGTACGAACGGCCAATCTTCAATTTGTGCTATCGCATGTTGGGGGATGGAGCCGAGGCCGAAGACGCCGCCCAAGAAGCGTTTATCCGCGCTTATAGCAATTTGGCGTCGTATGATCGGGGCCGATCCTTTAAAACATGGTTGTTTTCGATCGCCTCTAACCACTGTATTGATCGGTTACGGAAGCGCCGACTGACGTTGTTATCCATTGATGAGCCACTGCCGCCGCATCCCGCCCTTGTGAGTGATCAACCAGACCCTGAACAACAAATGTTAGAAGAAGAACGCAGCGCCCTTATTCAGAAACTGCTTAATCAACTCGCCCCGGATTATCGGGTGGCGGTGGTGCTGCGCTATTGGTATGACCTGTCGTATCAAGAAATGTCGGAGATGCTAGAAACCACCGAGAGTGCGGTGAAAAGCCGTTTGTTTCGCGCCCGGCAAGCACTGGTCGAGTTGTTAGAAGATTCAGAAGCCCAGATGATTTTGCAGCCGCTGTTGGCAAGTTGAGACGTGTTGGAATTAGCAGAGTAAAGTAGGATTACACCCAATGTCGCGTTTAGAACAAGACCCAATGCGGAAAGACTTCAATCATCTTGAAGATGAGGCTGTTCATGAGCCGGACGAGACTCGGATGCAAGCGGGTCAGCGTTTGGCAGCACCAGCCGAAAGCACTCAAGAGAATACGCAGCAGGCGTCGGATGCCTCGTTTCAACAGGTTGATCAGTTGTTGAAAACTGCCCCAACGGTGGCCTCACCACGCGGATTTGCTGACCGCGTGCTGGCATTGATAAAAAAACAGGCCCAGATGTACCCCACCTATTCCGAGGGAACTGGCATCGTTTTGGGACTGACTGCCGCCGCGTTTGTAACCATTCCCATTTTGGGAACGATCCTGTTTTTGGCGACACAGGCGATTGTGAATCAAAGCCTGCGGGTGACGCTGATTCGGGAGATCAGCAATGCGATTGAGACGGTGGCGGTCTGGTTGCAAAGCCCCACGATTAGTCTGCCGATTGCGTTGTTGATGGTGGTAGCGATTCTGCCCTTTACGGCACTGTCGGGCTATCTGTTCTGGTTCTTTAACGGCCTAGCTAAAGCCGGCGCGTCGTCCGAACAAGCCTAGCCGCTTGCCACTAGATTTGGGCCACCGAAATCGTGGTATGCAGGGCACGCTGCTGCGATGATGGGCTAATCTCCACGTCAAAATACATCCCGCCTGAAACATAGGGTTCATTCATTTCCATCAATTGAAAAACCTCAACGCGCATTCGCACGGGTGTCTGATGGGCGGTTAGGCTTAGTTCCGCAAACTGAGAGGGCGTTTCGGGTGTTACGGTCAATGTCAATTCGGCTGGCGACACATCCCCCCCCTCGGCAGTTAATCGCAATAGGATTGGTGTGGGTTCGCTTAGGGCTTCCATTTCCATCGGGTCTGGTTCGAGGCCGAGAAACCAGCGGGATGACTGATTAAACGTTGAGGGCAACGGAACGACGGCACAAAGATCATAGGCGAGGGTGGCGTAATGTTTGCCTGAATCCGCCGGGGCAGTCGCGTCATAGTTGGCAATATCTTCGATGGCCTGATAGCCCTTTTGGGTGACACGATAGTAACGCGCCTCATCCATCGCCATATAGCTTTTGGTCACAAGGCGCTTGATGCCCTTGCTAAAGGAGCGCTCGGACATGCCTAAACCATTCATGAGTGCGTCGGCGTGGATGTTATCTACTTGGATACGACCCATATAACGAAGAATATCGAGCGCCTGTTCCGGCATGGTAGTAAGTTCAAATGGTAGCGTCATGACCAGTACCCATCTACATTAAAAGTTAGAAAGTTGTGTTGAGTGTAGTAGACAACCCAATTCGCGGCAAGTCAATTGGCGAAGGGAAGAATTGCAGCAGAGCTAGAGAATGATATAGAGATAGAGAAAAACAAAGGGCGTATCGTGTTGACACGCCCCATTTGATTTTAGGACATGATGTCCGCATAGACCGATTGCGTCTGCGCGGAGGGTTGGAGGCCGTTGCTGCGGAGGGTGTCTATCAGGCGTTGATAGTGTCCGGCGGCCTCACTGCGGCGACCCAAACGGGCATATAGTTTCATGATTTCCCGATGGATAGGTTCATAGGTGTCATTTTCGCTGGCGGCACGCAGCAGCAAGGCGAGGGCTTGTTCTTCGCGGCCTTCTTCCAGACGAACCTTGGCGATATTGGTCATGGCTTCAAGATAGCCGGCTTGGAAATCTTCGCGGCGTTCTTTGATCCATGATTCGGTGTGTCCCTGTAGGAATGGGCCACGATACAGTTCGGCGGCTTGTTGCCAATAGGGTAATCCTTCGGTATAGGACGTGGATTGACGGCCTTTGACCAGTGCCGTTACAAACCGTTCCACATCATATTCCACGCGCGATACAGGGTTGATTTGATAGTAGCCGTCTTGATGGACCAGCACATCAAAGCCGAGGGCTTTATGAAGGCGGCGTTTGGTCACATGGAACACATTAACCGCCTGATCGCTATCCAAATCCGGCCAAAACGTCCCGCAGATTTCGGAACGGGTGACGATGGGGCGATCTAGCACAAAGAAGAATAACAGGCGAGGCAGGTGGCCTTCCCATTCTTCAATTGACGTTTCATCTTTATAGACAAAGCCCGGCCCAAGCCCCAATGCATCGAGTTGAGCAAGCGGGGAGTCGGTTTGGATACGATAGAAGTTTTCGCCAATGATTTCGGTATCCTTCAACATCACAGCCTGACGACGCGCAATCATGGAAATCCAAGGCATACGCGGAATGGTGCGGCTGTTAATGACAAGTTGGCAATGGTTGGGGAGAAAATGAACCACCCGTTCCCAAAAAACCTGAATGTCGTCGGCTTCATTACTGGCATCAAATTCATCAAGGATTAAGATGAATGGCCCATCGTGAAGTTCGGCGAGATCGTTGACGAATGCATTGATACGCGCCTGTGCATTGTCGCGTGAGTTTTGCCATAGTTGGTAAAGATGGCGCCCGAAAGTAGGATGTTGTACTGCCATGTCATGGGAGAAGCCATCAAGAAAAGCATCTAGGTTGATGTCATCTGGGCCCATCGCATAATAGAAGGTCGGCAATGGCGCTTCGTTCAAAAGGTGGGCCACCAACATGGAACGAAGACGGCTTTGAGGATGGAGTAGGATGATTTGCGCCTCAGCAGCATATTTTTGAAATGCTGTGTAGGTATCTGCGACTAACGATTGTAATGCCATTATTCCCTCCCGGTCACAAGAACAGAGCTAGATTGTATTGGCTCATAAACCTAGCCTATTGTGAGAAAATTGATTATTAACAGGCATGACAGGGGTTTTGGCGACCCACTGGCATATAATTTAGTATAAGGCATTTAGGGTCATGTTTGCAATAGTAACGTAGTGTTAAGATTACTAAAGTACCATGCGGGAGACCTTTTGAGAACAATTTCATAATTAGGATATTTCAGAATCATTTTGGACAAGGCACTTTTGACATTCCCCATTGGGGAGAATACAATACAGCTTTTGAATCTTTTGTGAAATTTTGAGTTAAGTGCCTTATGACTATCAATACTCTCTTCATTCTGGTGTAAAATTTAAAACATGAGGGTAGGATGATGCGAATACTAAAAGGACTAGGGTTATTCATTAGTGGATTAGGGATAAGTTTGGTGGTCGGCTGGTGGCTGTCGCAGCAGGAACGACACCCAAAACGAAATTCCTCCGCCCCGAACCTAACCCCGAACGAGCCTGCAATTGAACCCGCGATTACCCTGCCCCTAGAAGCATTTGAAGCGATTGCCGAACCAATGCCAAAAGTCCACTTAGCAGAGACTCCAGAGACGAAGGTGAAACCCACCAAGGGGAAGTCTGCGGCGGACGATTTGACGATTATTAAGGGAATTGGCCCAAAGAAAGCGGAGGCACTGGCGAGTGTCGGGATCACCACCTTTGACGGACTGGCGGCGGCGGATGCCAATGAACTGCGCGAAAAGGTGGTAGGGATTGGCTCGGTTGAACAGCTTGACGAATGGATTGCGGCGGCAAAAGCGTTTGTTTCATAAGGAGAATAAGTCGTAGTGGCAGTTGAATTGCGTCCCACCAATATCACCCTAGATCGTACACAGGGCCAACTGACGATTGAATGGTCAACCGGACAGACGTGTGTGTATCCCTTAAGTCACCTCCGCGAAGCCTGCCCCTGTGTCGAGTGTCGGGGTGGACATCATAATATGGGAATGCAAAACGCCCCCAAGGATATTTTGAGCCTGACACCAGCGCGTTCGTATAAAGTCGAGCGTTTAGAATTAGTGGGCAATTATGCTTTACAGTTTTTTTGGGATGATGGTCATCATACAGGCATTTATACATGGGAACTACTTCACCATCTTTGCCCGTCCACTGATAATTCATAACACAGGTATCGAAACACTATGTTTGAAACAACACCTCACGCCGATTTGCTCTCGATGCTCGAAGTCAACCATTTGCGGCTAGAGGCGATTAACCTCTATGAACGCTGTTTGGCGGAGGGTAATCTTTTACCACTGGAAAAATTTATCGAACAGCAGTTGGCTTATGATCCGCCGCAAATCCAACTGTTGACGGATATTGCCAACGATTTGCAGCAGCGTCTATTGACCTTGAAAGCCTATCATTTTGATATTCGGCAAAAAATTGTGGTGATGTTTGAGGAAATGTATCACCTCGATGTTACCCATTTGATGCCTGCCGATAAGCTGGATACCTATCATTTGATTCAACCAGAGCGTGTGTTGATGTATGTGATTGAACAAGGCATCTCGATTGAAGAAGATGAGCGCATGGTGCTCTTGGAAGTGCTACGAGCATCCCGCGAGACGGCTGGTCGGCTGTATGACGATATTTTGTTAACCGAAAAGCTGCATGACATGATATTGGACTGGATTTATGCGCTGACGGTTAATTTTGCGCGGTCAGGTTGGCAGATTTTTGACTGGGCGGTTAAGCCAGACCCCAAACATATTCACTGAGGCCTCAGAAAAGCAGTTATGACACATCCCTACAGCCCATATTTGGCGGAGATTTTGCTGGATAGTGAGACGGTTCAAGCCCGTGTTCAAGAATTAGGCGACAAGATCACCCAGTTTTACCAAGATTCGCCCAATTTGTTATTGGTCTGTGTCCTAAAGGGTGGGGTGATGTTCCTCACTGATTTGATGCGCCATGTGGATGTCTCCCATGCGATTGATTTTATGGCGGTGTCCAGCTATGGCGCAGGGGCACGGCGCAGTTCGGGTTATGTGCGGATTGTGATGGACTTGGAGCGCGATATATCCGGCATGGATGTGCTGCTGGTCGAGGATATTATAGACAGTGGGCATACGCTGAGTTACATCATGGGGCAGTTGAAAGCGCGGAATCCACGTAGTTTACGGATTTGCAGCCTATTGAGTAAGCCATCACGCCGCGAAGTGGATATTGAAATTGATTTCTTAGGGTTCGAAATCCCGGACAAATTTGTGTTTGGCTATGGCCTAGATTTGGACGAGAAATTCCGCAACCTACCTTTTATTGGTGTGGTAGATTTGGCGGCATTGGATGGAAAAAAATAGCCCGGCCCTCTAGCTTTAATGTGCCCTAATTAGGAGGGAAGCTGATGCCCCTTACCCCGATTCCCTCAAATCGCCCTCTTTTTTGGCCCGACTTGATCTATGCGCTGCAATCGCTTTTGGCGGAGCGAGCGCACGAGATTTATATTGTGGGGGGGACGGTGCGCGATGTGTATTTGCGTCGTTCTGTGCATGACCTTGATTTTGTCACACCGGAAGATGGTCGTCCGATTGCACGGTTGATTGCCAACGCATTTGACGGCGATTATTACCCGTTGGATGATGAGCGCAAGGTGGGGCGGGCACTCATTCAGCATCAGGAGCAAGCGTGGGTGGTAGATGTGGCCCAACTGCGTGCGCCGACACTTGAGCAGGATCTGCGTGATCGGGATTTTTCAATTAATGCCATTGCCGTCAGCCTAGACGATCTGGACTATCTGCTTGACCCGACCGATGGCGTTGGGGCGATGGAAAATAAGCAGGTGATGATTTGTGCAGAGGACGCCATCCGCCGCGACCCGGTGCGGGCATTACGGGCGATTCGCATGAGCCTGACCCTGAAATATCGACTGGCCCCCGAAACCAAAGCCGCTATCCGACAGGATGGGCCACAACTCAGCCGTGTATCACCGGAACGGGTACGTGATGAGCTATTCAAGTTATTGGGAACAACTAAGCCCTCCTCGGTGCTGGCCCTACTTGATAATCTGGATTTGCTGCCCCTATTGTTTCCTGAAGCGCGGACGATGCACGGGGTCACCCAAAGCCCACCCCATACGCTGGATGTTTGGCGTCATACCCTCAATGTCATGGACAACCTAGAGGCCCTACTTATCGCATTTAGCCCCCGACGCAGTGATGAATCGGCGGCGAATTTTGGGCTGGGGATGGTGGTGTTTAGTCTGGCCCATCTACGCAGCGAAATTATGGCCCATGTTCAGCAGCTATGGCCCGCCGAACGCTCACATATGGCCCTGTTGATGCTGGCGGCGCTGGCACATGATGTCGCCAAACCGATGACTCGCACGATTGACCCAGACGGTCGGATTCGATTTTTTGCCCATCCCGAACGCGGGGCGGAAATTATTGAGCAGTGGGGGACGTTTTTGCGTCTGAGCAACGATGAGATGGAACGGTTGCACTTAGTTGTGTACCATCATATGCGACCCCTGCTGCTCTATAACAACGGTGAATTAACACGTCGGGCCATCTATCGGTTTTGGCGCGATTTGGGCGCGGCGGGGGTGGATGTCTGCCTGTTAAGCTGTGCCGATTATCTGGCGACCTATGGCACGACCCTTAAACAAAATGAGTGGCTACGGTTTGTACAATTGATTCGGATGTTGTTAGAAGGCTACTATCGGCAGCGCGAAGAACTGGTCAGCTTTCCGATGCTGCTGGACGGATGGATGATTATGAACCATTTCAGTTTAAAGCCGGGGCCAATCATTGGCGAAATATTGGATGCCCTCCGCGAAGCACAGGCGGTTCGGGAAGTGCAGACCCAAGATGAGGCGCTGCAGTGGGTCGAAAATTGGCTGGCGACCCATTCAAAAATATAAAACTATCAGACATCAAAACGTGGTAATCTTGAGGGGCGGAAATCATCAACGCCCTTTTTTTATTATCTAACTAGAGCTTTCTGAGAGGTCACAATGCCTGAAATTATTTTGGCGCTGGATCAAGGGACGACCAGTTCACGCGCTATTTTGTTTGGTGCGGAGGGGCAAATTTTAGGGACAGCCCAACGCGAATTTACCCAATATTATCCTAAGCCCGGATGGGTGGAGCATAACCCCGCCGATATTTGGGAAACGCAGTTTGAGGTGGCAGCCGAGGTGATGAATAATGCCAAACTGCGCTCCGAAAATATCGCGGCTATTGGGGTGACTAATCAGCGCGAAACCACGATTATTTGGGACAGAAAAACGGGCCAGCCAATCTACAACGCGATTGTGTGGCAGTGCCGTCGTACTGCGCCGATGTGTGAGCAATTGAAGGTGGAAGGGTTTGATAAGGTCATCCGCGAAAAGACAGGCCTTGTCACCGACGCCTATTTCTCTGGGACAAAAATCGCGTGGATATTAGACAATGTGCCGGGTGCGCGGGCACGGGCCGAAGCGGGTGAATTGGCGTTTGGCACGGTGGATACATGGTTGCTGTGGAATTTGTCGGGCGGGTCGTTGCATATCACGGACGTTAGCAATGCGGCACGGACACTCATTTTTAATATTCATACAGGCGATTGGGATAACGAAATCCTCGCAAAATTACGAATCCCGCGTAGTCTATTGCCAGAGGTACGCTCATCCAGCGAGGTCTATGGCGAATCGGTACTGTTTGGAGCGAAGCCGATTGCGCTGGCGGGGGTGGCGGGCGATCAACAGGCCGCGACATTTGGGCAAGTGTGTTATCAACCCGGCCTCGCTAAAAATACCTATGGGACCGGCTGCTTTTTGTTGATGAACACAGGTACAAAACCCGTGCCGTCCAACGCCGGATTATTGACGACAGTTGCATGGCGGTTGGGCAAAAATCAGCCGATGGTGTATGCGCTGGAAGGTAGTGTATTTATCGCAGGGGCGGCGGTGCAATGGCTGCGCGATGAATTGGGGATTATTTCGTCGGCAGGGGAAATTGAAACACTGGCTGCGGCGGTTAAGGATTCAAATGGGGTGTATGTTGTTCCGGCGTTTGTCGGCTTGGGTGCGCCCTATTGGGATTCATCGGCGCGTGGCACGATTGTTGGGCTAACACGCGGGGCGAACAAACAGCACATCGCACGCGCAACCCTAGAGGCGATTGCGTTCCAAAGCCTTGATGTGATTACAGCCATGTTGCACGATTCGCAATTGACGATTGATACTTTGCGTGTGGATGGCGGCGCGACCAAAAATGATCTGCTGCTGCAAATTCAGGCCGATGTATTGGGGGCGGCGGTGGAACGTCCGGCGGTGACGGAAACAACGGCACTCGGCGCGGCATATCTGGCAGGGTTGGCGGTGGGGGTTTGGAAATCTACCGACGAACTATCGCACCAATGGAAAGTTGACCGCACCTTTGAGCCAACCATTGGCGATGACCAGCGACAGATGATGCTGGCCGGATGGCGAAAAGCGGTCGAAAAATCGCGGGGATGGGCCTAAATTTATCTCTGTCAGCGGGTGGGGTCGGGATGGCTGAATCAGCGTTGACATGCCCCGCTACCCCTGCTATACTGACAAAACATCCGAGGAAGGATGGCTGAGCGGTTTAAAGCGGCGGTCTTGAAAACCGTTGTGGCGTTATACGTCACCGGGGGTTCGAATCCCTCTCCTTCCGCAGATAAACCCCAATTGGGGAGATGCCAGAGTGGTCGATTGGGGCCGCCTGCTAAGCGGTTATGCGGTTGAAAAGCTGCATCGCAGGTTCGAATCCTGTTCTCCCCGCCAATATATAAAACAAGAAACCAGTCCAAGCGGCTGGTTTTTTGTTTGGGTCAAAGTTTGGCTTTACTAAGCTCGTCTTGGAAGGCGGACAATTTTCTAAATTCGGTGCGTAGCTCGTTGATATAGTGTTGCCAACCTGCAATATCATCCAATTGTTTGTATATCTCGCGCAGGGTTTTTAATAATGCGGTAGCTTCAGCATAGCTTTGCCGATTGCGTTCACTAATGTGGATGCGAACATATTTTTGATAGACAGGCAGCGCCTTTTCAGGTCGGGCAATGTAGGATTGTTTCGCAATTTCAAAATCTAGCGCCATCCATTGGTAACGATTTGGCGGTTTGGATTCGATTTTAGGCAGCATCGCCCATGCGCTATCCCAATCTTGGTCATGGAGATAGGCGTAGATCAGAATGTCATAGTGGTTGCCTTGTGCCAACTTCTTCAACAAATCGGGCCGCATAATATCCCAATTGCCTAATGCTTGAGCCGTCGCCTTTAATTCCACATAATAACGGATGTCTGGTCTTTCATTCATGCGAACCAACTGCCATTTTAGATTGCGCTCATAATCGTGATTGATGGTTAATCGCCCAATCAACCAATCGGCAATAAAATCATTATAACCAGCGTTTAGCCATACCTCAGCCTGTTGAATCGCAACCTGCTCATGACCTTTTTGCTGAAGATCGTACAGCACTCTGGTCTGATCCACATTGCCTTGAATATGCGACTTAATGACCTCAAAGGCTTCATCCAAGCGCTTTAGATCGAGCAGCTTTATCACCAGCAGATAATATTGCCCATTTTGGCGTAGCCGTTCCAAAATAACTTCGGGATCAACATGGTTGAGCGTGTCCAGTTCCATCAACACATTCTCATAGACTTCTTGACCCCAATTGCTGCTATAGGGTCGCTTGATGTGATCGGCTTGGGCGGCAAGCAGTTGATCGCGCATAATTAGTATGTCCGCTGGTCTAGCATATTTAAAAACAATATCAGGAGCGTCATCTGCCAGACCGTGCCCACCATAATCGGTATCCCAAATAAAAGCCCGCATGAGCATGGTGAAGATAGCCCGACGCTCGGTATCAGAATCTAGAATTTCGGCTTGTTCTAGACACGCTGACAGTTTTTCCACCACCGTATTTAAAGACTCAATCAACTCGCCTTCATCGTCCAACAAATACTCGTGATTGCCGTCCAGAAATTCATCCAAAATGGCTTGATAGATAGCGCTAGCGCTGCGCCAATCGGCGAAATCAACAAAATCTTCGGCGGATTGGATGACGGAAAAGACCGTATCGGCAGGGTTCACGTCGTTGTCGTCATAATCATAATCGTTGAAATTTTCAAAAGTGTCGCGCAATTCTTTGCGAAATGAAGCCGTATTTATAGGCTTGTATTTATCTTGGCTGGGGATGGGGCGCTCTACTAAGGCTTGGAGGTCAGGGTAGTGGCGCACCATTGCCTGAATCAATTTAATCAATTCTTCTTTGGTGCGTTTTTGTAAAGCATCTTCAACGGTAGGGCGTTCGTCAAAATCTGCGGGGCGGTATAAATAGGTGAGAAGAAGGGCAACCATGTGTTTGCAATCGCCCTCATAGCTGTATTGGCAGGTACAGGCGGTTGTCAAAATACCAGTTTTATCCAATGTTATTTGGACATGATAGGGCCGCGATCTTGAACCTGCGCAATCGCCCTCGATGACGTTACCGCGTCTGGTTGTATTTGAAATAACGTTTTGGCGAAAATATTGCTCCCCACGAGTAAAGCTATTCGTGTTGGCACGTGCACGGATTTCGGCAAGGGTGACTTCTGATTTAGATGGCATATGCAAGACTCGCCACTACTTTTTGGGGACAATTATATCTTGAGAAATGTAAGAAATAGCGACAAATGTCAGGTAAAACGAGTGACAGGAGATTTTGCTTGTATTAAATGGATTGGATAAAATACACAATCGCTTGAATTCGACATGGATTCTACTTAAGGAGCTTTTTGATATGTCTAAGCGGTTGCTGAGTTTATGCAGTCTCGCATTAGTATTTGCGGTAATGGTTGGTTCATTTGCACCTACCGCCCGCGCTCAAGACGACCTCTCCGGTAGCCTTGAAATCTTCTCGTGGTGGGCGGGCAATGAAGGCCCGGCACTGGAAGCCTTACTTGCCCTTTATGGTGAACAACATCCCGGCGTAGAAGTTATTAACGCGACCGTCGCTGGTGGTTCTGGTGTGAACGCCCGCGCCGTGCTAAAGACCCGTATGGAAGGTGGCGAGCCACCAGATTCCTTCCAAGTTCACGCTGGTCAGGAACTGATTGGAACGTGGGTTGCTGCTGAACGTATGGAAGATCTGACCTTCCTGTTCGAAGAACAAGGCTGGTTCGACGTCTTCCCAGAAGGCTTGATTGACCTGCTCTCCACCGAAGAAGGTATCTGGAGCGTTCCGGTCAACATTCACCGTTCCAACGTGCTGTGGTATAACCCCGCCAAAGTTGCCGAGTGGGGCATTGAAGTACCTGCGACATGGGACGACTTCCTTGCTGTTTGCCCTGCCATCCAAGACGCTGGTGTAACCCCGCTGGTCGTTGGTGAAGCATGGACCGTCAATCATCTGTGGGAAAGTGTTGCCCTCGGTGTTCTCGGTGCAGAAGGCTGGAACGGCATTTGGACAGGCGAAACCGATGTGATGGGCGAAGAATTCTTGGCCGTGTGGGACACCTTCGGCAAGGTTCTGGAATGCTCCAATTTTGGTGAAGACAATGCCGGTCTGCCGTGGGAACAGGCGATTGACCGCGTTGTAGATGGCAGCGCTGCTTTCAACGTAATGGGCGACTGGGCCGCTGGTTACTTGACCACCACCCTCGAACTCGTCCCCGGTGAAGGCTTTGGTTATGCCCCCGCCCCCGGCACCGATGGTGTCTTCCTGATGCTCTCCGACAGCTTTGGTTTGCCCGTAGGCGCACCAAATCGTGATGCCGCCGTAGCTTGGTTGGCCCTGCTCGGCTCCAAAGAAGGTCAAGATGCCTTCAATCCTCTCAAGGGTTCCATTCCTGCCCGTACCGACGGCGATGTAACCAACCCCGAACTGTACAACAGCTATCTACAATCTGCCGCCGCCGACTGGGCGACCGACACAATCGTGGGTAGTTTGGTACACGGTGCCGCCGCGAATGAAAACTTCGCCGGCAACTTTGGTACCGTTGTTGACTTGTTCACTGCCAGTGGCGCACCCGAAGCCGCAGCTGCTGAATTCATGGCGCTGTGCGAATCATCCGGCGCGTGCGGCGGCTGATCTAAATAAGTCTTAGTTAATTGAGAAAGCCCTGCCCACAAGCAGGGTTTTCTTTTAATTTTTTGAGAGGTGGCTTGATGTATAACCGAAAAGATAAGACGATTGCCTTTTTGATGATATCGCCCTCGCTCATCTTGTTGGCGATTTTTGTCTACTTCTTCATCGGGCAAACCGCATGGTACTCGGTGTCAGACTGGGGAGTTGATCCCGCGACCGCACTGAAAAAAGGCGTCGAAAAGAATTATGTTGGCCTCGATAATTATCATACCCTCATGTCGAGTGCCAGCGACTATGAATTCCGATTGGCCTTTATCAGTACCTTTTACTTCACCATCTTTTTTCTTGGGTCGTGTTTGATTCTGGGATTTTTCCTTGCATTTTTACTTGACCAACGCATCAAGGGTGAAGGGGTTTTTAGGACGATCTTTTTGTTCCCCATGTCGCTGTCTTTTGTCGTGACAGGGACAATCTGGAATTGGCTGCTCAAACCCAGAGGTGGGCTAAACATCCTGCCTAATAAGATATTTGGGGCAGACCCCCTCGAATATAAATGGCTAAATAGCGACTCCACACTTTTTAAATTTGAATGGATGCAGGGTGGCAATCTTTTCTATCTCGGTATTGCCCTTTTTGCCTTTGCGCTATTTACCTTTGTCGCCCAAAAACGCAGCCTCAGTTGGTTTTGGGTCGTCGCGGCAGGCTTGGTGCTGTGGCTGATTTCCGCGGCAGGCTTTTGGGGCAAAATCTGGCTACCGATTGACGATCCTGTGCGTGACATTGGAACGTATCAAGGTTATGGCTATAACGCGGCGCTTTCGGGCATCGTCATTGCGGCTACATGGCAAATGGCGGGCTATGTGATGGCGCTGTTCCTTGCCGGGATTCGCGGGATTTCCGAAGAATTACGCGAGGCCGCACGGGTTGATGGATGTGCGGAATGGCAGGTGTATATGCACATTATCTTGCCGCAGTTACGACCGATCGCCCTTAGTGCCATCATCATTTTGGGCCATATTTCATTGAAGATTTTTGACCTTGTGTATGCCATGACCGGCATTGATAACAAATATGTCAAAGTACCGGGTATTTTGATGATTAAGGGTTTTCGCAGCAATGAATGGGCGCGTAGTAGCGCAGTGGCAATGGTGATGTTGTTCGCCATTTCATTAGTGATTATTCCTTATCTATGGTCGAATCTGCGGACGGAGAAGCGATAACATGAATAATCAAATGGAAGCACGCATGGTGGCACGTTATCTTTGGCGAGTAATCGCATACAGTTTGCTGGTGATCATGGCCCTGATTTTCTTGATCCCCGTCTATATGGTAGTGGTCACGTCATTAAAAGAAGCCGCCGAGGCAGGCCGCGAAGCAACGGCATGGGATTTGCCCTCTAAACTGAATTTTGAGAGTTTTGAGACGGTCTGGGAAGATTTGGCGCCGAATCTACGGAACAGCTTCCTATTGGTTTCCGCCGCCACTGTAATTTCGGCTTTGGTCGGTTCGATGAACGGCTATGTGTTAGCAAAATGGCGCGTGCCGGGGGCTTCGATCTTTTTCCCACTGATGCTGTTTGGGATGTTTATTCCCTACCAATCTATCCTGATTCCGCTGTTCAAATTCATGGACAATGTGAATCTGTATGGGGGCCTGCCGGGTTTGGTGCTGGTGCATGTGGTCTATGGGATTCCCATCACCACGCTGATTTTCCGCAATTTCTATGTAGATATCCCCAACGAACTCTTAGAGGCTGGGGCGATTGACGGGGCAGGCTTTTTTGGCATCTACACCAAATTAGTATTTCCGCTGTCACTACCGGGTTTTGTGGTGGTGGTCATCTGGCAGTTTACGCAGATTTGGAACGAATTCCTGTTTGCGGTAACACTGGTCAAAGATCGGTGGCAGCCGATTACCGTGCCGCTGGCAGAGACGGCTGGCGGGATTTCGGTAAATTGGAATCAGCCGATGGCCGGGGCGATTTTGGCAGCTATCCCCACCCTGTTTGTTTATATTGTAATGGGGCGCTGGTTCATTCGCGGCTTGCTGGCGGGATCAATCAAGGGTTAGTTGACCTTGCATGTACTCCCAAAAATCTGTAAACTAGGGCGCTTGCATCGCTAGGATTTTGAGGGAGAAACGCTCGTGCAGATGGCAAAAAAGACGACGGTACTGATTTTGCTCCTTTTCGCTATGAGCATTGCACCCTCGTCAACATTGGCACAGGGGCGAGAAGCAGCAATTGCGATTATCACATCACCCGCCGAGGGGGCGCCGGTCTCCGGGCAGGTGGTGATTATGGGTAGTGCCAGCCATCCGAGTGTGTTTGTGGGCTATGAAGTCGAATTTGACAACATGGCCGATGTCAATGAGATTTGGCTGCCGATTGGGACACGGGTATCACAACCGATTCTCGAAGGCACGCTGCAAATCTGGGATACGGTTGCCAATAACGTGGCGGATGGGGTCTACCAAATCCGCCTCCGCGTATTTTTGAATTTACCGGACGAGCCACCCGTCGAATTTGTGGTTCGGAATGTAACGGTCTTAAATTCCGTACCGACACCGCTGCCTACTCCACTGCCGCCGCCTGCGACCTCTACTGCTGGGCCACCTGCGCCAACTGCACCGATTCAGCAGCCACCGACCAATACACCGCGCCCGACCGTCGAAACGTTGATTAACTCCAATACCAGTAGTGCCAGTTCGTCCGGCGGGGGGGAATCGTCCCTTAACTTTGACCGAGTACAAGGCGCGTTTTGTAACGGCGTCATTATCACCGGGGTGTTTTTTGCCTTTTTCGCTGGCTATTTGGCGCTGCGGGCAAGATTACGACCGATGGCGCGTCAAATTATGTGGCAAATTCGCAGTGAAATTGATGATGATCGTCGGGGATAGATGAATACATCCCCACCCCCTCTCCAAAGCATTAGGGAGGGGAGTAAGGCGACAACGCAAAGGATAATAGGGTTGCAGAGGGTTGCCGGATTTTTTAGGCGTAACGTTAAGATAGAGATAGAGGATGAGGAAACCCCAGACGTGAGTATTGAGCGTTACCTGATTGTGGGATTAGGCAATCCGGGCCGGCAATATGTGGACACACGGCACAATATTGGCTTTATGGTGATTGATGCCCTAACGAACGCCTATGGCCTAAAGTTTGATGGCAACAAGGCCAAAGCCTTTTTTGCCGAGGGCATGGTTGCCAACAATCGCGTTATTATTGCCAAACCGCAGACCTATATGAACGAGAGTGGTTTTGCGGTGCGCGGCCTAATGGATTTCTACAAAATTCCGTTGACGCATCTCATGGTCGTTTCGGATGACTTGGATATTCCACTGGGCACGCTGCGTATTCGTCCCAAAGGCGGCGCGGGTGGACAAAAGGGCCTGCGTAATATCATTGCCCAGACGGGGAGCGAAGATTTTGCCCGGATGCGGGTTGGTATTGGTCGTCCGCCGGGGAGGATGGAAGCTGCCGCGTATGTGTTGCAGCCGTTTTTGAAACAAGATGAAGTGCTGTTGCAAGAAACACTCAATCGTGCGATTAAAGCGATTGAACTGTGGCTTACAGACGGGATTGATACCGCGATGAATCGCCAAAATGGAACTGCCGAGGAAGCTGCTGCCCGTTTTGTTAAACGCGAGGCCGTTCCCCAACCTAGCTCTCCTGATCAACCCAATCCATAAACCAGCCAGAGGTGGCGAAACCCAATATGCAGTTGACCGGCTTGCTTGATGTACTGGCAGGAACCGAGGCGTTTCAGTCGCTGGTAAAGGCGCTAAACACCCGGTCATATCCTGATCAGATGGTGGTGCGGGCGGCGCGTCCCTATGTGGTGGCGGCGTTGGCCCGTGAATTGGCTCGGCCTGTGCTGGTGGTGACGGCACGGGTTGAACGCGCTTATGATATTGCCGAACAGCTTCCCGCGTGGCTGCCCGACACGCCGATTTTACGCTTCCAAGAACCGACCGCGATGTTTTATGAACGTGCCCCTTGGACAGATGTGGTCATGCGGGGGCGGCTGCAAACACTGGCAGCATTAGCCCCGCCGATTATGCCGGGTAATCAGGCACAGGTCGTTGCACACCCCCCCATCTTGGTGACATCGGCTTATGCTTTGATGCAGGTGACGCTTCCGGTGCGTGATTTTCGGGCCGGGTCACGCCAATTTCGGGTGGGTCAGCGCATTGATATTGACCAACTGATTAAGCAATGGGTTGGTGTGGGCTATCAACCAGTGTCGGTGGTCATTCAGCCGGGCACCTTCAGTCGGCGCGGCGGGATTGTGGATGTATTCCCGCCTGCAATGAATTTTCCGGTACGCATTGAATTTTTCGGCGATGAAATTGACAGCCTGCGCACATTTGACCCGGCTACTCAGCGCTCGGTCGAAACGCTGAAAGGTTTTGTGACGACACCTGCCCGTGAAGCCTTGCCCGGTCAATTGCCTGTCGCGGCGGCACGTCTGGCGCAATGGTTTGAAGGATTGCCACGTCAAGATGAGGATTTGGCGTCACCTGCCCCCGATTGGCCTCATCTGGAAAATGGCACGGCCTTCGCATTAGCGGAAAGCTATTTGCCCTATTTGTATGATACCCCCGCCAGCTTGTTGGATTACCTGCCCGATAACACCTTAATCGTTGTGGAAGATTGGGCGGGTCTGCGCGACACGATTGGCGAATTGGAAGATCAGGCGTTGGGTCTGCGCGACGAAAAAGAGGGAATGAACGCCCTGCCGCCGAACGCGCCCCTGCCCTATCACACATGGGATGAAATTCTTGACCAGCTATTGGCCCGTCCGGTGCTGCATCTGGCGCAACCCGACGATGTGGAGCATCTCAAAGGGGCAATTCTGGGTGAATTATTTTCACCCGGCCCACGTTATGCGGGTCAACTGCGCCTGTTTCTAGATGAATTGCAGGAGAGTGATCGGCCCGACACGCTTTCGGTGATTGTGACCCGGCAAGCCCAGCGTGTGGCTGAATTGTGGGGCGAACGTACCGACCATCTAACTCCATTGACGAAAATTGAATCGGCGACGGAATTACGCCAGATTACTTTTGTAGAAGGGGCGTTGACGGAGGGCTGGACGCTACATTATGGTGATACCTCTAGCCTGTATCTGCTGACCGACGCGGAAATTTTCGGGTGGAATCGGCCCGAACCCCGCCGCCGGATTCAACCCCGCCCCATGACCCCCGAAGCCTATTTTGCCGATATGGTCGAAGGCGACTATGTGGTGCATGTAGATTATGGGGTCGGCAAATTTAAAGGCATCCACAAGCGCAAATTGGATGGTAGTGAACGTGAATACCTGCTGGTCGAATATGCGGGTGGGGATATGTTGTATGTCCCGATTCACCAAGCCGACCGCCTATCGAAATATGTTGGCAGTGATGGCGGCGCTCCGACCATTAACCGACTGGGGACACCGGAATGGGCACGTACCAAAGAACGTACCCAGAAGGCCGTCGAAGAAGTCGCTGAGGACTTGCTGCAATTATATGCGGCGCGGAGTGTGGTGCGTGGTCATGCCTTTGAACCTGATACCCCTTGGCAGCATGAAATGGAAGCCTCGTTCCCCTATGTGGAAACCGAGGATCAACTGCGGGCGATTGGCGAAGTCAAAGCTGATATGGAACGCAATCGTCCAATGGATCGCCTGTTGTGTGGTGATGTCGGCTATGGCAAAACCGAGGTGGCCCTGCGTGCAGCATTTAAGGCGGTCATGGCTGGCAAACAGGTGGCGCTGCTTGTGCCGACCACCGTACTCGCCCAACAGCATTACACCACCTTTAGCAATCGTGTGATTTCGTTCCCGATGCGGGTTGAAATGTTGTCGCGTTTTCGCACCCGCCCTCAGCAAGAAGCCATCTTGCAAGATTTAAAAGAGGGCAAGATTGACATCATCATCGGCACGCACCGCCTGTTACAAGAAGATGTCGGGTTTAAAGACCTCGGCCTGCTGGTGATTGACGAAGAGCAGCGCTTTGGGGTGACACACAAAGAACTGCTCAAACGGATGCGAACCGAAGTGGATGTGCTGACGATGACCGCCACACCCATCCCGCGCACCTTGTATATGGGGCTGACGGGGGTACGTGACATCAGTGTCATTCAGACCCCACCGGAAGAACGCTTGCCCGTGGTGACGCATGTCGGCATTTATGATGATAAGCTGGTGCGGCAATCTATCTTGCGTGAACTTGACCGGGGTGGGCAGGTGTTTTTTGTGCATAACCGCGTGCAATCCATTGATATGGTGGCGGATCGTTTGCGCCGCCTTGTGCCAGAAGCCAGTTTTGTGGTGGGTCATGGGCAAATGGAGGAGCGCGAACTTGAGGCGATTATGGGGGATTTTGCCGCCGGGGAATATGACGTATTGGTTTCGACCACCATCATCGAAAGCGGCCTCGATATTCCCAATGCCAACACCATTATCATTGACCGCGCCGACCGTTTTGGCTTGGCCCAGTTATATCAGCTACGGGGACGGGTAGGCCGCAGCGCCAACCAAGCCTTTGTCTATTTTTTCCATGACCGCGACCATCGCATGACCCACGAAGCCCGTGAACGACTGGAAACAATTGGCGAGTATACCGATCTCGGCGTAGGGCTTTCGATTGCCATCCGTGACCTCGAAATTCGTGGTATTGGCGATTTGTTGGGCACGCGGCAAAGTGGTCATATTGATGCGGTCGGGTTTCATCTATATACCCAGATGCTGTCGGATGCGGTGCAGCGTGTTCGGCAGGATAACAGCGCCTCAACACTGACGGCGGAAGAAATCACTGACCAAGCGGCGGATCAGGCGGCCCAACTGCTGCAAGCGCGTTCGATGGTGACGATTGATCTGGCCCTACCGGGATTTTTGCCGATGGACTATGTGCCGGATATGCAACTGCGTATTCAACTCTATCGGCGGTTGGCGAATATCGAAAATGAGACTGAACTCGACGCGATGCAGGCCGAACTGCAAGATCGTTTTGGCGCGATGCCTAAACCCGTTGAAGGTTTATTGATCCAACTTCGTATCAAATTGCTGGCACAACAGGCCGGGGCGACGGCGGTGGCGACGGAAAATGGTCGGCTGCATATTAAACTGCCCTACTTGGGAAGTATTGACCGCGTGGCGCTGCAAAACTATGTCGGCGAAGTGGTGCGGGTCAGCCGGACAGCCATCTGGTTTCCCCAGAATATGCCGGAACAGGAATGGCGGCCTTTGTTGGTAGACATCCTGCGGCGGCTGAATCGAGAGCAAATACAAGAGGTATTCGCAATCGAAGGTGATTGAAATAGACCCCTCCTCAAATCGTTGTGGAGGGGCTTTTTTTATTATCCGTAGATGTCGAAATACATGAATGTGCCGAGCGCGATGAGGATTAGCCACACTAGCAGAGTCGCCCGCATTTGCAGTTTAAAATTCTTGACCAAAAACCAAGACGGTAGTTTTTTCTCGAACCACATGCGGATCAGCAAATAGATACCCGAAATTGCCACGATGCCGCCGCCGATGGCATGAATCCAAATGGCGATTTTCTCAAAGCCCGCCGGGTCGGAAGCATCCAGATAGCCGTCCACATTGGGACTCATGCGGCCTAAAATGGAAAACAGATTGACCAGCACCAAGAAAGTCATGATGTTGCGGTGGCTGGTGAAATCTTTGCGGACGGCAAAGGATGCCCCGAACAGCAAGGCCAAGACCATAACCCACTGAAAGACAATATTAAAATCCGCGCCAAAGGGTGTAGTATGGCTGGTTGTCGTGCTAGTTGAGCCGGCTGTGCCACTTGAGGTTGTTCCCTCTGATGAACCGGGTTCGGCAGTGGCGACAGGGGCGGGTTCCTGCGTGGCCTCGACGGGTTCTTCCGTAGGCGCAAGTAACGTTCCATCGCTGTCTTCGAGTTCGACTAGGCCAAGAAAGCCCTCGTCGTCGTTATTGCGTACCATCGTAAAAACGACTGCCCCGACCAAACAGGCCAGTAGCAGCACAATGAGGCCCTGTATAGGCTTCGATAATTTAGGCATGAATGTAGTCTCCTTCAAACACGAAAAAAGATGTTTTACCCACCGCGTATTGTTTTACAGGGAAATGGCATTACAAGTCAAATAGACCCGTCAAAACAATCAACGGGCCAGTCAGTGTTATAGGTTTTTGGGCATTGAGGGCGGTCAGGGCTGCTGCTCCAAGACCTCAGCATCGAAATGTTCAAGCTCGCGGCGCAGTTGTGAGAGATCTTCGGGGGATTCGACTTCGACAATCAACGCAACCTCACCCAGTTTGAGATGCTCGGCAGCGGTTTCAACTTGGGGGTGACGTAAGCTAAACGTCATGGCGCTGGCGATGGAACGACCAATGAGGCGACCCATCAAGGCCCCCAAAATGGTGGTTAGCAGCAAAATGACAAAGGTGAAAAGATGGGCCGAATCGAAAAAGCCGATTTGGTTAGTCCAAAAGGCCAAGATAAGCGCCCCGGCAATACCCCCAATCAGGCCAGCTTCTTCGGGGGTGAGATGGCTACCAACGACAATGGTCGAACCGTTTTTGTCACGGGCCACAACGGCGGTACGGCTAATTTCGACCAAGTCGGTTTCGGTGAGTTGATCAACCGCGTGCATGACTTCTTGGCGCGATTTAAATATAGCAATTAAGCTAGTTCCACTATGAATCATCATTGTCCCTCTCCCTGACTTACCCATGTTTTATTTACTGGAAGTGGGTTGGCAACCTACAGGATAGCATAATCGGGGGGTGGGTTGCTAGACAACAACCCCGGCGTCTGTGTATAATCGCCAAAAATCAAGCCCCTAGACTATAATAGGTGTTCTGGTTGGCCCACTATTAAAGGCGGCATCCGTGAATCGGCGTCCCAATATCTGGAAACTCCAAGCGGAAAAAGACATCAAAGGTCTGATTGCAGCATTACAGCATCTGGACCCCGATATTCGTAAACGTTCGGCGGCGGCCCTGCGCGTTTTGGGCAACCCTGAAGCGGTGTTTGCGTTGGCGCGAGCATTGGAACGCGAACGTAACCCCGATGTTCGGGATCATTTGGCAGCAGCGATAGAGTATTTGGATCAAGATACCCTCGTCGAAAGCCTCATCGAGAATCAAAACGTGCCCGGTCTGATTGAAATGCTGGCAAGCCCACGCATTGAAGATGTCATCCGTGCAGCGCGTGCGTTGGGGCTAATTAATGACCAGCGAGCAACCGAACCATTGGTTACACTATTTCGTAACCCCGTTGTGGCCGATGAGGTGCGCCTTGCTGCCGCAGAAGCGCTGCTGGAACTAAAAAGTGCCCCGGCAGTGGTCACATTATTGGCGGCCCTCCGCAAGAACAATTGGCGGGTACGGCATAACGCGGCGGCAGTCTTGGGCCAGTTGAATGCGACATGGGCCACCGGGCCATTGATTAAATGCTTGGAAGACGAACATGCGTGGGTGCGTGGTACGGCGGCGGATTCATTGAGCCGGTTTAATAACCCACGTGCATTAAAAGCCGTCACCGAGCATCGTATCAAACAAGAACAAGGCAAGACTGCCCCGCTGCCAGAAGATGAACAGGCCAGTGGGAGGGAAGAAGAAACCGTCCCTGCCATGTCCACCGTCGAGGCGGTTTTGGATGCGACAGAATCCCCGTCGGGCTTGATGGCAAAACCATCAATGGTTGGGAGTGCCAGCGTAAAAGATGATACGGTGGTGCGGATGCCCGCCATCAAATTGGAGAGCCTGCAAAGCAATATAGGCGACAAAGCCGATGGGGATGAGGAAGATTTTTCACCCGCATTGGCTGCTGCCGAAGCTGCGCTCAATCAATTGTCAATGGAGACCGCGCCGGGTGGAGGTTCATTATTTGATGAGGACTCCGAAGGGATGGACGAATCATTTGAGGATGCCACCCCTTCAGAGGATATGGACGATGAAATCCCGTTGGAATAACTATTCTTGCGGCGGTGGCGGCGGTGCGGGTTGATCTTTGCTGACACCCCGACCAATAAACGCCTCCAAAATGTCAATCGGGATTGGGAAGAGAATTGTCGAATTTTTCTCAACGGCAATCTCGGTTAGGGTTTGCAGATAACGTAGTTGCAACGAAATTGGCTCGTTTGACATTTCTTGGGCCGCTTGGCGTAGTTGGATAGCCGCTTGAAATTCACCTTCGGCATGGATAATTTTGGCGCGGCGTTCGCGGTCAGCTTCAGCTTGCCGGGCCATGACACGCTGCATAGATTGTGGCAGTTCTACGTCTTTGATTTCTACCACACTAACCTTGATACCCCATGGCTCGGTTTGCTCATCAATGACCTTCTGCAATTCTTCATTGATTCGTTCACGTTGCGACAGCAATTGGTCAAGTTCATGCTGACCGATAATGCTCCGCAAGGTGGTTTGGGCAATTTGCAGGGTGGCTACATTGAAATTTTTGATGGTGATCACCGCTTTGATAGGGTCTAGGACTCGATAGTAGACAACGGCGTTTACCCGCAGCGTCACATTATCGCGGCTGATACATTCCTGCGATGGAACATCCAGTGTAATCACACGTAAATCTACCACTAGCATCCGCTCTAAACCGGGGAGAATGAAAAACCAACCCGGCCCACGTGCACCTTTGGTGATGCGTCCCAAGCGAAAAACGACGCCGCGTTCGTATTCGTTGACGATACGAAAACCCGAAATGAGATACAGCAGGCCCGCGACGAGGGCTGACCCGAAACAGACCACTAAAACTTCCATAAAATATCTCTCCCTGTTTGGAAGCGAATTTTCGACTTCATCTTAAAGTATACCCCTATTTACACCCTCGCCAACCGCCCTCAAATTGGGGGTTTTGGGGCGATACACCCCGAAACAAACGCTACCCGGTTTGCAGATAGGCTCTGGCACGTGCTATCATCGCCGAGTGCAAAAAGTATTGGGATAGCAGGGAAATTGTGTAATGAGCCGTCGAACCGCCCAGATCATTCGCCAACGCCGCAAACGTCGTCAGCAGAGGTCAGGTAGTGCTGCCAAGATGGGCCGCTATGTAGGATTAACCAGCATCGCCCTGTTGATTTTGACATTGGTGGTGGCGGTTGGCACAGCGGGTACAGGGGTTGGGGTTTACGCGGTTTATGCGCGACAACTGCCTCCCGCCGATTCGATTGTGGATGCCCAAGCCGATACCTTTCATACCACGATTTTGTATGATCGCAGCGGTCAGTTTTCGATTTATGAGGTGATTGACCCGCTGGGTGGGGATCGCCAATACATCACGATTGATGAAGTGCCGGATTATTTTTTGCAGGCGACGGTGGCGATTGAAGATGCCAGCTTTTATGAAAACCCCGGCTTCGATCTACAGGGGATGCTGCGGGCGGTATGGGCCAATGCGACCAGCGATCAATTGCAAGGTGGCAGCACCATCACCCAGCAGTTGGTCAAAAACGTGCTGATTCCGCCGGATGAACGGGATGATGTCTCGTTTGACCGCAAACTAAAAGAAATTATTCTGGCGTCGGAAATTTCGCGCCTCTATAACAAAGACCAAATTTTAGAGTGGTACATCAATACCAACTTCTATGGCAACTTGGCCTATGGAGTTGAGGCGGCCTCACGGGTCTATTTTGATAAACCGGCCCGCAATCTGACTTTGGCAGAGGCGGCTCTCTTGGCGGCCATTCCTCAATTTCCGCTGCTGAACCCAATTGATAGCCCCGAAGCGGCCCGCGAACGTCAAAGGGTTGTGTTGGATACGATGGTGACGGAAGGGTATATCACCCGTCCCCAAGCGGATGAGGCGCTGGCCCAACCCGTCGTCATCAAATCATTTGCCCAACGCTTTAATATTGCCGCCCCTCATTTTGCGCTGTATGCCCGCCGTGAAGCCGAAGCGGTTTTGAACAATATGGGCTTAGATGGCTCGCGTATGGTCTCACGCGATGGCCTGCGTATCTACACGACCCTTGATCTGGATTTGCAGCGCCAATTGGAATGTGCAGCCCGCAGCCATGTCAGTCGGTTGGCGGGTGGCGATCCCAATTTTGTGCATAACACAAACGCAGGCGGGGAATGTATCAGTGCCCAATATTTACCCCCGCTGTCGCCAGAGGAGGCCCTGAAATCGCGCACCGTGACCAATGCGTCTGGTGTGATCCTTAATGCCAAAACAGGCGAAATAGTGGCGATGTTAGGCAGTCTGGATTATTGGAACGAGGGTATTGATGGCAACTACAATGCGGCATTGGCCCAGCGTCAACCTGCCTCGACCTTTAAGCCCTTTGTGTATTTGACGGCGTTTTTTAATCCGATTGATAACAATACGGTCGTGACCCCTGCCACCATGCTTTTTGACGTGCGCACCGAGTTTGATACCGGTGGCCCCGACCCCTATATCCCCGAAAACATTGATCTGCAATATCATGGGCCAGTCAGTGTGCGCGAATCGCTGGCAAATTCCTATAATATCCCCGCTGTCGAGATAATGAATTGGGTTGGCATGAGCCGTGTATTGACCACCGCCCATAGCATGGGCATCAATTCGATGACGGATGGGTTAAGCAGCTATGGCCTATCGCTGGCACTAGGAACTGCCGAGGCAAGTTTGCTGGACATGACTTATGCCTATAATGTGCTGGACAATCTGGGTACGATGGTCGGGTCGCCTGTGTCTCCCGAAGATGCCCGCATTGGGTATCGCCAGTTAAATCCTGTTTCGATTTTGCGGATTGAAGACCGCGACGGCAATATTTTGTGGCAGTACAGCGAAGACGAAGGGACATTTGATCGTCGGGCTATATTGGAACCGGGCATGGCCTATATAATGACCAACATTCTGGCCGATAATGAAGCCCGCTGGCCTGCATTTGGACGCGGAAATGCGATGGAATTAAGCCGGCCTGCCGCCGTTAAGACGGGCACCAGCGATAATTTCCGCGATAGTTGGACGATTGGTTATACGCCGCAATATACCACCGGAATTTGGGTTGGGAATAATGACAATGGAAGCATGGGTGATGTGACTGGTCATCTGGGGGCGGCTCCCATCTGGCACGCCGTAATGGAATATATCCATGCCCGCGAACAGCTACCCCCCGAAACATGGATCAAGCCAGCAACCGTCATTGAAAAAATGGTGTGTCGCTGGTCGGGGATGTTGCCGAATCAAAACTGCCCGGCCTACAGTGAGATATTCTATTCCAATCCAACGTCGGGGATTGATTACAGCCCCTATCAAGTGGATACCTATTACACCACCGTTGACGTGAATTTTTGTAACAATACGCTTGCCACCGTCTATTCACCGCAAGAATGTGTAGCGGAACGGGTCTATTTTAATTTCCCGCGTGAACTCAGAGCATGGGCCGAAAGCAACCCCAATATTGAACTACCTCCAACCGTCTATGACACCTCGACCTCGGTGGTGATTGGGCCAGTCGTGATTACCGAACCCGGCCAATTTGATTATGTCAGTGGGACGGTGGAAATCGCGGGCAATGCGGATGATGGCCTATTACCCAGCCAACGTGAAACCAGCGACCAAGCAATGAATTACTTCCAATTGGATTTTGGCAGTGGACAGTCTCCGCAATCATGGCAGCAAATTGGGGACAGCCAAAACGAGGGTGGAACAGGTATTGTCTTGGGTAGATGGAATACGCGCAGTGTGCCGGATGGCTTATATACGATCCGCCTGACCCTTGTTCGTCAAGATACCAGTATCGAAGTAGCTAACCGCGAGGTGATTGTGGATAACACACCGCCGGTAGCCCGCTTGGTATCCTTGGAGGCGGGTAAAGACTATAGCGCCCAACGTGATGTGTTTGTGGAATTGCAGGCCGAACCGTCTGACGCCAATCAGGTTGCTTTAGTGGAATTCTATGTGAACGGGGAATTGGTCGCTACCAACACGGCAGCACCCTATCTATATCGCTGGGAAATCGCCACGACAGGCGAAGCAATTTTCTGGGTAGTGGTCAAGGACGCGGCTGGAAATCAAGCTGAAAGCGAACGCATCTCGGTACAGTTAGTGCCCTAATGATCCAAACTCGAGCCAGTGAGTACATTTTGGATTTCTTGACGCAACTGGGTGGGTGTGATCGGTTTGACCAAGAACTGTTTGGCACCCGCTTTGTACGATTCTTCTCTGATATGAACCGAGGCGTGTCCGGTATAGACAATAACCGGAATATGCGAGGTACTGGGGTCGTTGGTAATTTCCCGGCAGGCTTCCGCGCCATTTTTGGTAGGCATGTCATAATCCATAACCACTAAGGCTGGTTGTTCCTGACGCGCAATGTCAATAGCTTCTTGCCCATCACGCGCTTCTAAGATGTTCCACCCATTACGTTTGAGCGTGAGGCTCATGAGGGTACGCATGTCGGACAAATCATCTACAATGAGAATTGTTACTGCCATAAAACTACCCCTTTAACAATCCTGCCAAATGACAGCAAATAAATTAGACCCTAATAAGTTGGCAGATTCCTACAATGCAAGATTTATTATAACATGGGGAACCTTAATCTAATGACCACTTTGTGTTCAATTTAATGAAAAATTCAAGGAAACGAATTTTGTGATTAAACCGTCGGCTCATCCGTCTTCTTTTGCAGCAATTGTTTTATCTCCCGTGACAGCTTCCCTAGCTCAATTGGCTTGGTGAGATAGGCGTTGGCCCCAAGCCCTAAAGCCTTCTCGATGGCATCCTTATCGGTGCGAGCGGAGATAATCACAACGGGTAGTTTGGCAAATTCAGCGTGTGCCCGGACTCGTTTACAAACTTCAAAACCATCAATGTCTGGCATCATGAGGTCGAGGATGAGCAGATCGGGTTTTTCGACTTCGACCAAAACCAAGCCATCGGTGCCATTATACGCCCCAAGCGGTTCGTGACCGAGCAATTTCAGATAGGTGGAGAGCATATCTACGGTGGCGACTTCGTCATCCACAATCAATAATCTGGGCATAGGATCTTCTGCCTTCCTCATCGGTTCATCTTTTCCGCAGATCAAAATTCAACCGTTGTGCGATCTGCATAGACTACTTCATCAATTCCTTGCAACAAGCGGAGTGCAAGGTAGGCGGTAAGTATCAACATCATACCATAACAAAAAAACACTGTCTGTACAGGGAGGACGCCTAGCATCGCGCCTGCTAATCCAATTGAGAGTACAAACGGCGCTTGGAATACAAGATCAAAGGCGCCTTGTACCCGTCCCTGTAAAGCGTCTGGCGGGATAGCCTGTGTTAATGTGCCAAGAACGGCCCGCGAAACCACAAAACTGAATCCAATCACGGCGGCTAGGCCCAAGACAATCCCCAGCGGCGGCTGAATGACAAAACACGACAGGGCCAAGCCATTGACGCTAATAGCCAGCGCAACAAGGCGATTGGTTGGTAATGCCCCTGAAAGTTTTCTTAGGATCGCTCCCCCTAATATAATGCCAATTCCTAGCACCGCAATCACTAGGCCAAATTGACTAGTGCCTACTTGCAATTCATTTTGGAGATAGTCGAGAGTCAGAATCAGCGTCCCCCCCAGCCCCAAAGCAACTGCCAGTGACAGCGCCATAATATACCGCACTGAGCGCGTCTGCCACACATAAATTAGGCCCTCTTTGAGCTCATGCCAAACTTGCTGGGCGGATGCACTGCGTGGCATAACACGTTTGGGGATGGTCATCAAGAAAATCGTGAGGCCAGAAATATAATAACTACTGGCGTCAATCACAAAAGCCCACTGCGGGCCGATGAGTTCCACCGTGATGCCTGCCATCAGACTACCAAATAACAAGGCCATCACCACTCCCATGTTAAGGAGTGCGTTGGCAATGGCAAGTTCTTGGCGGGTTAGAATAATGGGCAATATAGCGGAACGGGCCGGATAAAAAAGCGTTGCCACCGTGCCCTGACCAAGCGCGACAAAATAGAACATCCACAGATAGGCAGCATCGCGGCTAGCAAACACCAGCATCATCATCAATGTGCCACGAATGGCCTCGCTTGCCAGCATGAGGGTTTTGCGGTCAAAACGATCTACCAGAACACCGCCGACTAAGCCGAAAAAGATGCGAGGCAGGGCCAAACAAATCGGCATCGCGGCGGTTGCAAGGGCATTACCGCCACTGAGGTGATGAATCACAGGCAGGGTGGCGATGATGGTAAATTGGTCGCCAAAAAATGAGGCCCATTGTCCAACCAGCAGAGCCAAAAACGAACGATTGCGCCCGATGGCCCTAAAGGTTTCGGGATTGATGCTCGTGGCAAGGGTCTGCCCATTGCTGGTGGTTGGTTGTTCGGGAGTGGTCATGGTGTTATAAGCGTTTTGTCCTGTGTGCGCCGTATTGTAGCGCAGAATTGGCTTTCAACGATTGGTGAGATTGAACCGTTGAGGATTAGTGGGGGAATTTTGACAACACTCTAACCAGTTTATTGCTCGTCAGTATCAGCGATGGGGGTGTCATCCTCAGATTGTCCCAACATCCGGGCCGGGGTACTCATCAGGTGAATGTTGCCAAAGGTGCTGGCAAGAGTAATTTCGATGGCAGGATGGTCAGGCTCATAGGCGGCAGTGACAATGGTTTGATCGGGGCGCTGACGGAATTGGCGTGAATGGCGGATAATGCGGCAAAACGGCCCACTATGCACATGAATAATGGCCGGCACATGCTCAGGTACAGCCAGTCGCACATCCCCAAAGGTCGAACGCGCCAAAATGGGGCCAGCGGGACGATCTGGCGCGACGATACGTATATCGCCAATACCAGAGGCCATGTACGCCCGACTGATGTCAAGGCCGCGTAAATCTAGTTCAAGCTGACCGAGGTGGGAACTGGCTAACAATGCCCAAGGCAGGTCAGGGGTAAGATTGACATCCCAATCGGCAAGGGAGAACAACCACGTATTGCCACGTCGCAAAGTAAGCGCGGCGCGATTGTTACGAACATTCAAATTGGGTCGGGAACGGGCGGTATATTGTCCAGCGGCTAAACGACCGGGTTTAGTGAGGGCTTTGAGTTTGACATCTACCTCGCCGCTGCTGATTTCGATCAGGCCACTTTGCACACTGCCGCGTGTAATGCCGAAGGTCTGAGCCTGCCAACTGAGGGCAAAATCACCGCGCCACAGTAGTTGCAGACCCAGAAAAATGAGCAGGACGGGCCAGAAATTCACCACATCCAGCGACAACAGCAAATAGTTATCTAGCAGCAGCAGTACGCCAACCACCACAATGAGGACGGGCCAGAGAAAGGGTGTTTGGCGTAGTTGTGATCGTTGGCCCATTATCTACCACCTATTAGCGCAGGTAATCTACCAACAGGGTGTGGGCTGATGAACGACGCAGCCGATTGAGGGCTTGGGCCTCCAATTGACGCACACGCTCACGAGTCACCCCGATTTGCCGCCCCACTTCTTCCAAGGTGTGGGTTTCGCCATCCAACAGGCCATAACGCAGGCGCAGGATGTGGGCTTCACGTTCCGGCAGACGGGCCAACACCAATTCCAACTGCTCACGCAGCAAATTCTGCATGGTCAGTTCATCGGGGGCGGGGCTGCTGGTGTCCTCGATAAAATCACCCAGATTGGTGTCGCCCTCGTCGTCAATGGGCGTGTCAAGGCTCATCGGACGGCGCGAAATCTCCATCAGGGTATGAATTTTATCGGAGGTCGTTTCCATCCGGTCGGCAATTTCGTCCGGGTTGGGGTCACGGCCCAGCGATTGCTGCAATTCAAGGCTGGTGCGGCGCATCTTGTTCAGTTGGTCGCCCATATGCACGGGAACACGAATCGTCCTGCCTTGATCGGCAACCGCACGGCTGACGGCTTGGCGAATCCACCATGTCGCATAAGTGCTGAACTTGTGCTTACGCTGATATTCAAATTTGCGCACGGCACGAATCAAGCCGATGTTGCCTTCTTGAATGAGATCAAGGAAGGGCACACCACGCCCGACAAATTTCTTGGCGACACTGATGACCAGCCGCGAATTGGCCCGGATGAGATGTTCACGCGCCAAGCCGCCATCTTCAATAATGGCTTGCAGGCGTTCACGCATGTCATCATCCATCATCTCGCCCAGTTCTTCTATTTGGGCTTGGGCAAATTCAGCCGCTTCCATGCGTTTGGCAAGCGAAACTTCCTCATCTGCCGTGAGCAGCGGAATATGACCAGCCTCTTTAAGATACAGCCCCACTACGTCATCGGTTTCGATGGCCTGTTGATAGCCAGCATCTTTGGATAAATCAGGCGTCAGCAGTTCGATTTCGCTGAGAGCGTCTTCTTCATCGAGGACAAATTCCTCGAGCGAATCCAGATCGGGTTCTTCATCATCCTCTGGCGGTGCTTCCAAGACTGCAATGCCCGCTTCAGTTAGCTCATCAAACAGCTTTTCAATCAGCGGCACATTTTCTTTGTCTTCCGGAGGCAAGGTTCGAAGCATATCATCATACGTGATATAGCCTTTTTTCTGGGCCAAAAGGGTCAGTTGCTCCTGCATGGTCAACTGCTTGTTTACCTCAATCGTTGTGGGCATGGTCAGTGTCATTGTCATGCGTTATTACCTTCAAAGTTTCCCGCTTTACGTTCGTTTGTGCAAGTCCCTACGACAAGAAAGCCCTACCGCACAGGGTAGGGCCATGTTTTGCTAACTGGCTGTCCCCAGATTGGTGCTACGATGTCGGCGGCATCTGACTTTCATCCGCCGGTGGTGTGGCGTCTAATGGCGCAAAATCCGTCGCCAACAAATACATGAGGGTGTTGATACTGCCTGTGTCAATAAGATAGACCCATTCCCCAAGACGGGCATTGGTTACACCGTCGGCAAAAACCGCATAATAGGCGGTTTGGGTGGGGTTTAGCGAGCCAATTTGCAAGGTAGTATCCTTTACCTCGTTACCGTTACTTTGATTGTACGCAATCACCCCAAAACTTACCACAAATTGGGGCTGCGAACCGAGACCATACTGGCTGAAATCCGTGATCTCATCAAACTTTACGAGTTCTGTCAGCCACAGGTTGTAAATCACTTCAGTCGCTAACTCTGCCGCTGTGGGGTCGGGAGCAACGTTGGCAACATCCCCACGCACCCATGAATTATCTTGGCTGCGTACCAACAATATAGACTCATTTGACAGGCGATTAACAAGACGAATACCAACAATATCGTCGAGAGATTCCTCTGCACCAAAAATGGGTCTAATACTCGCGGCTGGGGTTGCGCTGTCTGCACTGGGTTGAAACGGCGGGCCATTGGCAATTAACAAACCAACCATGATACCCGCAAACAGTAGCAACATCACAGTATACGGCAAATTTGATTTTCTTACACGTTTTTGGTTCATATGTACAAAAACATTGAAAAATTCAATGCCCGCTAGTATGGACTTTAAAAAACCAAAAGGTGTAGTGGATGCCGCTTTTATATACTACACCCTTTAGATTAAATCGGCGTATAAATTTTGCCTGAATTTTCGGGACAATTAGCAGTTGTGTGCTAATTCTGGCGGCGTATCCCCCAAACAATTACCCCCGCAGCAAGCACCAAACCGGGCAGCAGGATCAGCGTAATCAGTTGAATCCGGCTGCGTTCTTGATCGCTGACAGTGACAGGCAGCAAGTCGGGCCGGGTGGCGGCGGGTGGCGCGGCAATTTCTGCATAGCCAATCAACCAGTCAATGAAACTCTGCCACAAATAACTGTTGGCGGCCTGTGGAATCAGGGTGTTGGTCAGCCAATCCGCATCCCCCACCACAATAATACGCGGGGTGACGACGGCCTGATCTTCAAGTGGCAACTGTATAGCAACGGCAATGGGTAGCGGGCCACGCATGTCTACCCCATCGGTATAGTCGGCGGGATTATCCAAGCTGAGTCGGGTTAGGCTGTAATTCCCTTCGGCATCTGGCAAGCCAAATTCCGCGTAAGACTGATCGCTGGAAAAAAGCAAAGGGTTACGGATATATTTGGCTTGATTTGTCGTTAGGTCGGGCACACCCTGCGTCACCTCTTCAAGTGTCTCGATGGAGCGCACGAGGCTAAAAATAGGGGACGTGTTAGGAAAATTGGCGACGGCTTCATGACTACTAAATAGCTGTACCAAGAGATTAAATTCGCTACCAGTGGCCGAAGCGAAAGAATCTGAAATCAAATCCTCGCGGAAACGCACCCCAAATTCATTCCAGAGGTATTGATTAAACAAACCGTCGTTCAGAAACGATAGATTATTCCCTGATGTCAGGCGATTATCCACATAAGGCGGGTCGGCGGTAATTAACATGCTTCCGCCGCGCTGGATATAAGCATCAATTTTGGCGATGTCGCTTGCTGAATAATCGGTCTGCGGGGCAGAAATGATAATCGCGCTGGCATCGTTGGGGATGGCCTCAACCTGTGCCAAATCCAACTCCTCAACCGTGATACCAAGCCCACCGAGGGCGGTGGCAGCATAGGACAGGCCAAGACCAGCTTCGGACGTGATTTGATTTTCGATATGCCCGGTGATGAAGTAGATCGTAAATTGGTCGGCGACCAAAAATTGCAGCATGGTCGTTGCAATGTTACGTTCGTTGGGTGCGCCGATGGGCTGTGGTTGAAAGCCATAGAAGTTGTTGTCTTGATCTACGATTGCCAAAAACAACGGGCCGATAACCGAGCCATCTGAACTGGAAAGGCCATAACCATAACGCGATGCCAATAAGGGGTTTTCGTCGGGGTCAATATATTCGACTGCAATATCCCCCTTACCCTCATTCACAAATTGGCGCAGGATGATGTCGGCGGCTTCCCGTTCACGCAGTTCGCTGCGCGGGTAGAACGCGACGATTTTGGCGGTAATATCCAACTCAAGACCCTCGGCGGCAAATGCAGCTTGTTCAGCTTGATTGATGCGTTCGGTGAGGCGATTAACGGCATCTACGGAAACTTGGTCAAGCGTAAATTTTTGATAGGTCGTCAGGTCACCCGTGATTTGTTGCCGCTGAATGACGGCATAACCGGATGAGACGAGGCCGACAAAAATCACCGTGACCACGACCGTGCCCGTGCCGTAATAAATCTGCCGACCGCCTAACCAGCCGCGCAGTTCATCGGGAGCGATTAAGAACCATGCCCCTAAGCCGATGACGCCGATAATCAAAGCCGCAAACGCCTCGTTAGTCAGCTTTTCTTCGACCAGAAAAATGATGAGGGTGATCAACAGGGACACCGCCCCGACCATCGCCCCCCAGCGCGACAATTTGGGTAAATCGAGCGATTGGACAGCCTTTCGGAAATTCATCAGCGCCACCTCCGCGATTCAATCAGACGGGTGGTCACAAACAGCATAATAAACATTACCCCCGCATAGAAATAGACATCTTCGGGCCGGACGACCCCTTCAAGGAATGAGGTTGAATAGTGGGATTGCAGGCTGATCACACGCAGGGCCTCAGCGACGCGGGTGCTGACAATGGAGGCAGGCAGCAATCCCGCCAAATCGCCAACCCATAGAATAAACAAGACCGCCATACTGAGGAAACCCGCGATAATTTGATTTTCGGTCATGGCCGAGAAAAACATGCCGATGGCGATGGTCGCGCCGCTAAACAGCCAGATGCCAATATACCCACCAATGATTGGGCCGAGATCAAGTTCCGATTGCAGTGGCGCAGGGCTGGCGTCGAAATTGGTTAGGGCGAGCAAAATCCCCTGATAGACCAGTGTGACCGCCAGCATGATGCTGTAAAAGGCCCACGCCCCTAAAAATTTCCCAATCACCAATTCATGATCGCGGATCGGCATCGTTAGCATCAATTCAAGCGTGCCTTCGCGGGTTTCTTCAGCAAACAGGCGCATGGTCAGCAGGGGGGCAAAAAAGACCATTAAAAAGGCGAAGGTACTCAGCACCACCGTACCGTCAGCGGGTTCAAAATTGGCGCGGTCTTGCAGGTCGGTATTGAAATTCAGACCAATCAGCAGCAGCACCGCAAACATCACCAGATAGGCGATGGGGGATACAAAATATTGGCGGATTTCCCGCTTATAGACCGTCCAAATATTACGCATCTTCCTCTGCTCCTAGTGCGGTTGTGACTTCGAGGAAAATTTCTTCAAGGGTAATTGCGACGGGGCGCAATTCCAGCAGTTCAAGGCCGTTCTCGATTACGGCTGCTGCCAATGCCGGACGCACATCTTTGTTATCTTTGACGTTGACCACCACGCCGTTTTGATAGGGTTCGGCAAATTTGACCCCCTGCACTTTGGATAGTGTGTTGACAAGGGCTTTTTGGTCGGCCCGTCCGCGTGCTTCCACATAAATCCGGCTTCCCAAATTCAGCTTAGACCGCAGTTCACGGGGAGCGCCCTGTGCCACAATTTGACCGCGATTGATAATCACCACCCGATCACAAATCTGCTCGGCTTCCGACAAAATATGGGTGCTAAACATGACGGTGTGCTGGGTGCGCAGGTCGCGGATAAAACTGCGTAAATCGGCGACTTGGGCCGGGTCGAGGCCGATGGTCGGTTCGTCCAAAATCAGCACAGGCGGGTTGTGAATCAGCGATTGGGCGAGGCCGACCCGCTGGCGCATCCCTTTGGAAATGCTGCGAATCAGGCTTTTGGCGCGATGTTCCATGCCGACTAAGGCCAGCACTTCTTGGGTGCGTTTTTTGCGATTCGGCACATGGCGCAATTCCGCCATAAATTCAAGATAGCCCTGCACCGTCATGTCGGGATACAGCGGCACTGTTTCCGGCAGATAGCCGATTTTTTCACGGGCCGCCAGCGATTCATCAAAAATATCGTGACCCGCGACTTTGGCGACCCCGGAGGTCGGCGGCATAAACCCTGTTAAAATCCGCATGGTGGTGGTTTTGCCCGCGCCATTTGGCCCTAAAAAGCCGAGAATTTCGCCTGCTTTAGCCTTAAAGGAAATACCGTGCAGGGCGGTGAAATCGCCATATTTTTTCACCAGATTTTGGACTTCAATCATTTGGGTGTGTCCTCATCTATTTGGGCTAAGACGGCCTGTACAAAATCATAGGCCCGTTGTTGTGTATCCGGGTTCAAGCTATCGGTGGTATCGCTGGTTTGTCGCCATTGAACAGGCGTATTCCCGGCCCGTTCATACCCCATCAGCGCGGCGGCCTTGCAACCAGCACCAACCAGCGACCCAACCGCGTTGACCGTCATCAAGGGACGGCCCATGATACCCAGTGTGGGATGAGCAGCGGCAACCTGTTCCAAGAGGCATGTCAGTTCGGGATTAGAATGATAGCGCGAGCCAAAATCCGCGCCCCAGCCGTGTTCTGTTACCCAGCACAATTCACCCGCGCCGATACTGTCAATTGCCAGCCACCACGCCGATTGCCATTCTTTACCATATTTCGCCGCCAGTTCCGCCGCGCCGTTGCATCCAGCGGTTTCACAGCCCGTAAAGGCCAAGACCACTTCGGTATTTTTGAGAGGATGCTGGGTCAATTCTTCGGCTAGGGCTAATAGGAGAGCGACACCCGACGCATTATCATTCGCGCCGGGGCTGTCTGGGCCATTTTCATCAGCGATAATCATACCCGCCTGCCCAATCATCAATGCCCCGATGAGACGCCGTATCCAAACCGGCGCGTTGAGGGCGGTGAACAATGCCCCCGCGAATGTCAACACAGGCAAGCTGCTGTAGACATAGGGCGCATAGGGCTGTACTTCCGGTTGGGCCGAAAAACGGGCGATGTCGGTATCCAGATGGGCCAACAGCACCACCCGTGTTTTAGGTTCACTGGATTGGGCGGGCAGGCGGGCCACAATATTTTGTGAACGGCGCTGCGGCCAAAACCATTCACCAAACGCGGCACGACCTGTCAAGGCCCGGCGGAGGTTGTGATGTGCCACAAGGGTTAGGGCCACGCCCAATAATCGCAAAAGGCGTGATTTGCCGCTGCCTAATGTGCCGATCAATACACCGAAATTGGCGACGAGGGTTGTAAAACCAAGCCGTTCACCCACCCGTCGGATGCTGTAAAAGGGCTGTTCTTGGAGGTCGGTCAGGCCCATTTCACGTAGGCGGGCAAGTACATACTGCCCCGCTTCATATTCTTCTTGGGATAGCGGCGGACGGATGCCAATCGTTTGTGTCAAATACTGAATATCGGTTCGTATTTTTTCCATACGAAAAAACTCGTTTCAAAGTTAAATGGGAACTTTTTTGCTCCAATAAGCGTCCTGCTCACAAAAGACCATTAGTCTTTTAAGGAGAATCGTGTTACTCATGAGAGCCAAAGCATCCCTGATTATAGCCCTGACTTTGGGACTGGTCATGGTCATTGCCAGCGCACTTCCGGTGATGGCCCAACAAGACAGCACATCCACCACTGGAACAGCCCAACAATCTACCTCCCCTGTATTCATTAAATCACATCGGGTTTCGGTTGAAATTACCGATCAAATTGCCCGAACTACCATTGAACAGGTCTTTGTGAACGAAGGCGCGGTACAGGCCGAAGGCACCTATGTTTTCCCCCTGCCACGCGGTGTCACCATTTCTGACCTGAAGATGATTATTGACGGCGTTGCCATCCAAGCCCAGATTCTGGAAAAAGATGAGGCGCGGGCCATTTATGACCAGATTGTACGCCAATTACGCGACCCCGCATTGTTAGAGTATGTAGGGACAGACGCCATCCAAGCCAATGTCTTTCCTATTCCGGCGGGTGGTCAGCGTACCCTGCAAATCGAATATACCCAACTGCTCCCGGTTGAAAGCGGCCTTGTTCACTATGTTTACCCGCTTCGTACCCGCCATGTCTCACCGCTACCCGTTGGTGAACTAAGTATCCGGGTCAGTGTGGAATCGAACGACGCCATCAGCAATGTCTATTCACCCACCCACCCGATTGCGATTGACCGCAAGAGCGATACTTCATTTGTGGCGGGTTTTGAAACCACCAATACACAGGAAGTCACCGATTTTAGCTTGTACTATGGCGTGTCGAGTGAAGACATCAATCTCAACCTGCTGACCTATCGGGAAAGCGCGGGGGAAGATGGCTTCTTTGTCGTGTTGGTATCGCCACCCGTTGACGTTGATGCGAGCCGTGTCATCCCCAAAGATGTGATTGTTGTGCTCGATCAATCTGGCTCGATGTTTGGCGAAAAATGGGATCAGGCCCGTGAAGCGACCAAATATGTACTGGACAACCTCAACAGCGAAGACCGTTTCAATTTGGTGGTGTTTAGTACCGGGGTCAATGTTTATGCCAATGACATGCAGGGCCTCGACGCGGTAGCCGATGCCAAAGATTGGATCAGCGGCCTTGAGGCGATTGGTGGCACGAATATTGATGGCGCATTAAACGCTGCCCTCGATATGAATGGCCGCGAACGCCAGACCGTCGTGCTGTTTTTGACCGACGGCCTAGCCACTGAGGGCGAGACAAACGGCGCAAACATTTTGGCGAACGTTAAAGCCAATGCCGCCGAAAACGTGCGCTTCTTTACCTTTGGTGTCGGTGATGATGTGGACACCGTGCTGCTCGATCAACTCAGCCAGAATTTTGGTGGGCTATCGGCCTATGTGCGCCCCACCGAACGGGTAGATGAAGAAGTCAGCAACCTGTATAACAAAATCAACTCGCCTGTACTCACCGATTTGGTGCTGGAAATTGACGGGGTCAATGTCTATGACGTCTATCCCGCCATTGATAACCTACCCGATTTGTTCATTGGCTCGCAGTTGATTGTCACCGGACGTTATCGCGGTGATGCCAATAATGCCAGTCTGCGTTTAAGTGGCAAGGTCGAAAATGAGACCCAAACCTTTACCTATGGCGATTTGAATTTCCGGGCCAATGCAGGCGGTGAGGAGCTAATTCCGCGCTTGTGGGCCACCCGTCGCATTGGTGAACTGCTCAATCAAATTCGTCTCAATGGCGAAAATCAGGAATTGGTAGATAGCATTGTGCGCCTAAGCATCCGCTATGGGATTATCACCCCCTACACCTCGTTCCTGATTACCGAGGACGATATTTTCACCCAAGCAGGCCGCGACGACGTGCTGCGTGACGCCGAAGCACAGGTTGGTCAGGCTTCGGGTGGGACTTCCGGTTCGGCTGCGGTAGATGCGGCGGAAACGGCTGGCGATATGGCAAACGCACCTGCTCCGGCGGCGATGCCTACCATGACGGCTCTTAGCAATGACTTTGGTGGCGGCGAAGTCCCAGCTACCGAAGGTTACTATGCACCGCAACAGCCGATTCAGATTGTGGGTGATCGTACCTTCCTCTGGCGTGAGGGGGTGTGGATTGACACCACTTATGATGCCGAAACGATGGAACCGGAAGAAATTGTGTTCCTAAGCGACACCTACTTTGAATTACTCGATGCCGATGAACGGGTAGCCGAGTTTTATGCGCTCGGCGAGCATATCATCTTCGTTCTGGACGACCAAGCCTATGAGATTGTGCCGGAATAGTCGCTGAATTCTGACAAATTTTGTACACCGGACGGGCGGCGGAATGATACTCTGCTGCCCGTTTGCATTTGGCACGAAACGTCGGCGGCGCTACAATGCTTTACACGTACCGGCCTGTACGCGGTAGTTCAAGGAGCGCAGCGAATGTTGAAGGGTTTACTCCCTAGCCAAATGAATCAGCGTTTTGTCAGCCTGCTGTTGATTAGCCTGTTGTTGCTGGCGGCCTGTGGCAAGGATGACAATAAAAATAAAGATGATGGAAATTCATCCAATAATGATAATCTGGGATTGTTTGAGTGGGATCGTTCCCCAGACACGATTATTTTGCGGATGGACGATCAAGCGAATTTTGAACCCCAAGCCTATTTTGATAACGATGTTCCTCTGTGTACCTTATGGGGGGATGGGCGGCTGGTGTGGGTCAATCTGTTATCGGGGCGGAGTGAAGTATTAGAGGCACGCCTCACGGATGACCAGATACGCAGCTTGATTGAGACGATTATCCGCACGGGTTTTTATGATTGGCAAAATGATATTGTGCCACCAGCGACAGATAATCCTGTTCTGGAGAGCCTGACACTCAATCTCTATGATTCTAACCGCACCGTCGAACGCTATTCCCCTTGGCCTGCCAATGGATTTTCGGCCCTGCGCCAGACCTGTGCGGATTTAATGGAAACTCGCGCATTGGTTCAGCCAACAGGCGGGTGGATGAAGGCTTACGAGGTGGAATCAGATGCCAACGCCAAGATTATTCCTTGGCCCCGGACGGCTCCCTTTACGTTGGAGGAGCTTGCCAGCAGTGGCACACCACGTTGGATTGAAACCCCTTGGGCCGAATTTGTCTGGACAAATATCACCCGCGAATTGGGTACGGTGCAGGTACGCGAAGGGGGCAAGTCCTATCTGGTGAGCTTGCAAGTTCCCGGCATCTCCCGCGATGCCCCACCCGCCCCCAGCGACGGTTAATCCAACGCACAGCCATTCTCAAAATGCAGGCGATAGACTTTCATGTTGTCGCCTGCTATTTCTTGAAGATAGGGCGAATCAGTCGTGTAGACCAGTTCAATACGCGGGTCGTCCTCGTCTGCTGGGTTCTGGGTGGTCAAGACCATCATCCATTTTGCCCCCTGTTTACACATCAACTGCATGGTTTCCTCACGTTCGGTGATAATCGGCACCACCTCCGGGCTGACCAATCCCGCAATATCAAAGACATGTTTGCGCGGGGCAAAATAACCAAGTGCGCCAATATCATGCACCGCGAACAAATCCTCTTTGGGAACATTTAGCTCCACCCACTTAGACGCCTTGACCATTTCGGTGTTGATGAGTTTGACATCATCGCCATAGGCTTTGCCACCAATCCACCAGAAACCGGGTACGGCCAAAATTGCGCTGAGGGCAAGGGTGCGCGTCAGAACACGTTTGGGAGCGGAATTTTTGCCCCATTCCACAATCAGAATCGTGCCGCCAACTGCATAGAGCAGCAGGGTTGGCAAAACAGGCATGACGTAGCGCCCATGATGAAAATAGACGGGCATGACGATGAGGTACACGGTGAAATGGGTCAGACCCCACAGAATAGGCAGGAGATACAGCCATTTTAAGGTGATTTTTTGACGGGCAATGGCGACTACCCCCACAATCATGGCCGGCATCCACATCAACTGCGCTCCGGCTAACATGGTGATACCCATTTTCCAGATACGGGTACCGATAGATTCCTCACGGAAACCCGCATTATAGGCAATCTTAGCGCGGACGGTGGAGGGGAGGGGTTCGCCAATCAGCGACAGATTGATCAGGATGTAGGGAATCATGAGGATAGCCGCCCCAATTGCCACACCAACGCCCCATGTAACAAAAGTTTTGAAATCGGGGTGGATACGGCAGGCCCAAACGATCAACCCGCCGAGGCCCAAGAGCAGCAATCCTTCAGGGCGATTGAGATAACACAACCCACTGATAAAGCCAATTACCATGCCATTTTTTAATACCTGCTGAGGGGTGGCTTGGGGCAGCGTCGGCTCTTGCCAGAAGCGCCAAATCAAAATTAGGCTAAAGGTGATAAACCAGATGGTTTCCATGCCCGACGCGGCGGCCCAAATCAGATGCCACGACAACACTATCAGCAACCCCGTCCCCGGCCCGACCCATTTGAGTGTGGGGAATAGGCGTTCAGCCAACCGCACACTGACCGACCCCGTCCCCGTCAGCGCCAGCACCCCAAGGATGTGCGCCCATAATACAGGTGAGAGGCCCAAAAGGTGACCAATCGCCAGCGCGGCGGTATACAGCGGCCCACTGGAAGCGGCGGAAGGTTGACCGGGGATATAGGCCCATTCGCCATGCTCTACCAGATTACGGGCATAGACCTGATGAATCCATGAATCATCCAGCGGAAAACCCGCCCGATCATACACTGCCGCAATAAGGGTAAAGCCAATGATACTGAGCGCCGAAATCAGCAACAGCAGGAGATCAATTGGGCGTATTCCCAGTCGGGTAGCAGCGGCTGGCATAGGGAATGGCTTCTTCAATGAAGCGGTAGATACGGACATCGTCTCCGGTTCCTTCTGTATTTCTATCTAAATGGACAATTTCTTCTAAAAATGGTGGCGGGGGTGCGCCTTTTTCAATCAACGGCACAAACGCATCGGTGACGTTTTTATCAATCACCAGATGGGTCACACAATATTTGCTGGCAATTTCGGGCAGGCGGTCAAGGGTCGTATCAGGCAGGTTGACACTCATCAAGCCCGTATGGAAATACCACGCCGGTGGATCATTCGCCATCAATACGGCATCTGACGGCAAATAGGGTTTGATTTCATCATAATCCGGCGCTAACCCACGATTACGGGCTTGGGCCGTCCATGCGAATCCACCCAGTAGCATCACCAAGACCAGCGCCGATGTGCCAAAAACCATGCGTGCTTCGGCGGGTTTCCATTTACGACGTTGGGCCGCCCATGTAATGGCATCATCCAGCCCCATAATTCCTAAGATGGCCCAAAATGGTACAAGGGCCGCTGATGAATGGAACAACCCGCCGCGATAGCCGGGAAAGGCAAACACGAATGTCATGGCGAGATGCAAGCCCAACGCATAAATCCAGAAGCCCGTTAGCAGCGGATTTTTGCGCCGTTTCCACAGGGCTGCCAACGCGAATGGGCCGATCAGAATCCATGTTTCCACCGCCAGCCATGTCCCAAAATTATTGAGCAGGGCGTTCCAGCGCGATTCCAGAATATTCGATGTGCCCCAAGCCAGAAAATTAGACAACGACCAGTCCACCGGATAGGCGAATAATTCATTGTAGCCGCGCAGAAAGGCTGTTTTGACTCCGCCGCTAGGAATGGGTGAGTTGATGACATCGAGATTGCGGATAAACCACGCCAGCATCACCACCAGATAGGCGGTAAGGGTACTTGAAACGGCTTTCCAACTGGGGCGCGGCCAAATGGTCAATAGGAGGGCGACCAATAATAACAGCAGACCATCGGCGCGGGTGAGATGGGCAAGGCCGCTGAGTGCCCCACTGAGTGCAAACCACCGCCAATCCTTATTTTGATAACCGAGGCCCGTCGCAATCAGCGCCCCGGCCCCAACCAGTCCATACAGGGCAAAGGTATCGGTGGTAGCCCAGAAGGGGAAGAAGAACCCGCCGAATAGCACCATCAAACCTGCCATCCAGCTATAGCGCCGTGTGTCGCCTAATGTGTGACCCAACCAGCCCCCCAAGACAACCAAACCCGCCAATGCCAGCACCGATGGGATTTGGGCGGCATCAAAATTCGCGCCAAAAATCGCCATGCTGCCGGCGCTAAGGATCGAGGCCAGCGGCATCCAATAGGTATGGCTAGGGGCAGGAAGTTGGTCGGGCGGGTTGAGATAAAGCCAAACATAGGGGTCGGTGAGGCCATCACCCTGTGCTAAGCGCTGACCCGCATTGAAATAATAATAAGCGTCGGTGTAGCCGGGTTCATCCAACAGGACAATCAATACACAACCGACCAGCAAGGCTAGCCCAAACATCAATACGAGATCGCGGCGCATTATTTTTTGCCTACAAAATGGATATTCAGAAATTTATCCATGAGTGTAGTCTAAAATGCCGAAATATGCCGAATCGTCGGGAGTGACAAAAAGCATCGAGTTGCGGAATCTATACCTCAATCGGGAAAGTTTATGCGTTTAGTGGTTAATGCTCCAAATTTTGACTGTGTAATCACCACTACCACTGGCAAGGTATTTACCATCATGACTCCAAGCTAGTATGTTAATTGCCCATATATGACCCTCCCAAGATGCAACAACAAGTGAGGTGGTTGCATCTCGTATAACTATCAGATCGCTTCGTCCTCGCATCTGTACCCCTGCCAATAACTGACCATTTGGCTGCCATACAACGAATAATTCCTCGGAGATAATTCCAAGAAACCTACCGTCATCGGTATCCCACAAGCTGGCATTGAAATCGCCGCCACCCGGATAGGATACGATCAACCTATCTGCATCTGGACTCCACGTAATGGTTCTGCCATGTGCATCCAACTCTAGAAGGAGCTCACCACTTAAAACGTCGTAGGCCCGAACCTTGTCACTAGCTAGGGCTAAACGCATCCCATCGTGTGTAAATGCCGCTGCGACTATGTAGTTGTCTCCCAGTACAGTTAATGGCTGCCATGTATTGGTATCCCATAGTTGTATACCATCCTCAAATCTCCTTGAAGTTGCCAGTAAGTCACTTTTTGGACTCCAAACCACAATTCGAGACATATCATTAAAGGCTTGGATTCTTTCAAGCGATGAGGCATCCCAAACGAATATGGCTTTTAGGGTCGCACCAGCAAACTGCGTTCCGTGCCTGTTCCAAGCGAGGGAAACGAGACGAGTTCGATCACCCTCCAACGCACCCAGTATCTCACCTGTACGAGCATCCCAGATACGTACTATCCCATCATCATGTCCTGTGGCAATCTGTGTTCCATTTGGCGACCATGCTAGAGTTTCGACCTCCCCACTTCTATCATAAGCCATGTTGAGTAAATCGCCTGTCTCAGGGGACCAAAGCTGAACAATATTGTCGTCAGTGACGCTCGCTAGATGATCATTAGCTCCCCAAGAGATTGCTATAGAATAATGGATGGACTCGATTAAGGTTTCCTCCTGTAGCGAGTTTGCATCCCATACTGCTACTATTCCGTGATTTTCGTCGGGCCGTTCTGTACTGAACGAGCCACCAGCAATAGCAAAAAAGTCGCCTTTAGGACTCCATGTTACTGATCCTATGCGGGTTTCGCTGGGTAAGGATATTACAAAATCTTGGGTTTCTAAATCCCACACATAAACAGAAGAACCCTCTAATGGATTATCGGATATAAGTAGTTGCCTTGAGTCAGGATGCCACGCAAACTCCGGGCCATTGGGTATTGAGGAAATCACCTGTTGGATGCCTAAGTTCCAAATCCTTATCTCTGCACCAAGCGGGCCAATCGCACCTATTGCTACGTTCGTACCATTTGGGTTAAAAGCAAAGTCTAGGATTGAGTAGGTATCGTCAAAGACATCCCAAGTAGAAGACACTTCTTTAGTGGCGACATCCCAAAACACTAAATTACCTTGCTCGTCCACCGCAGCGACTGTTTCTCCGCTAGGACTAAAAGCCGCGCCAACAAAGTCGGGACCAAGCCCAACCAATGTACTAGACCTTATCCCCATTACCGTATCCCATAAAATTACCGTGCCATCCACTTCCGCGCTTGCCAAGAGGGTACTCTTAGAATTCCAAGCAAGGTCAGTAATCAATCCCACATGGTCTAGGGCATGTAGGGGTTCAAGATTACTTTGATAGATGCTGATATCACCCCGACCAGCTACAGCTAAAAACTGACCATTGGGACTCCAATTCACTAGCTGCGCTGGCCCATGACCTAACTCAATCTGTTTTTCAAAAATCTCTGACTCTTGGGCTTGTATCGGCAAGTCACGAAAGAAGATCACCAGCATAATAGCAAAGATCAACCCAACTCGCTTTGAAATGTACATGAGTTCCTTCGTCAAAAAGTGTTCTAAATTCTAAATGTTGCCACATCCTTGCCGCGTTCCATATTGGATGACCAAATAGACTCATGGGCAGTCCTTCTCAGGCCTATCCCATAAGTCTATCTCATTTTGAGTATCCTAATATTTTGAGAGAGTCAAGAAACTATTAGGCCGCTTTGGCGTGTTCGATGTGATCGCGGAACCATGCGACGGTGACGCGGATGGCGTCTTGCAGCGGGGTGACATCTGCACCGAATGTTTTGGCAAATTTGTCATGGCTCATGATGAACGGCTCGTTGTATTCATAATACATCTCAACAAATTCACGCATGACGGGCACAAACATCCCCATTGCCCGCACAACCAGTTTATTGGCGACCTGTAACCGAGGGGCGTGGCCTGTTTCCTTGAAGACTCTATTCACAAATTCGCGGGTAGTGATGGTTTCCGGCGCGGGTAAATGCCAGATTTGACCGAGTGCCTCCTCCCGTTCGCCCAATGTCACCAATGCTTTGCCGATGTCGGGCACAAAGCTATAGGTATGCGGTAGATCGGGATTGCCAATGATCCCCGCCTTTTTGCCTGCCAGTGCCGCCAAAAATAAACGATCCCCCGCCGCCGAATCCATTGCCCCCGGCCCAAAATAATCAGCAGCACGCCCAATTGCGGCCCGCACTTTGCCACTTTGATGCGCCGCCATAATCTCTTGGGCCATCTTAGCGCGGATCATCCCTTTGCGGCTGGTGGCTTTGTCGGGCAAATTTTCGGTCAGAGGTTTGCCATCGGTTGAGCCATACATATACAGGTTGTCCATCACAATCAATTTTGCCCCGGCGGATGCGGCGCCTTCCAATACACCTGCTTGCAGTGCGGGGAATAATTCGACCCATTCCGTATAGGGCGGATTAGTGCATTGATAAACAACACTTGCCCCTTTGGCGGCCTCCCGTGCAAAGGCATGGTCGGTGACATCGCCTTTCATAATTTCGACATCAGCAGGCACATCGGCTTTGCCACTGCGATTGACGACGCGCACTGGTTTGCCGCGTTTGACCAGTTCTTGGGTGACAGCACGACCTACCGGGCCAGTGCCAAAAACAACATGCAGGTCGTTGGACATTTGATGGGTGGACATGATTCGATTCCTTATTTGAGAGATAAGCCTGCGGATTTCAGGATGTTATTGATTTCAAAGCGGTAAAATTCTTCGGGGTCGCCGACCACCGACGGGGTATGGTGAAAAAGTTCCAGCATAATCATGCCGTGCATCTTGACCCAACCCGATACCCCTAAATACATCGGTTGAACTGGAATGTTGTAACCATCCCGTTCGATGAGTTCGGTCATATAGGCCGAAACGTGTGGCGGCAATTGCTCATATTCATCTGATGGTTGCAATTCACCATTTGCCATCGCCTCAGCCAATATGCCGACCACCACCCGGAAGCCTCGAACAACGGCAGGGACGGTTACTTCGCTGGGGGCGTGATAACCGGGGATGGGGTTGCCATAAATCAGTTGAAAATCGCCTGAATTTTGCATGGCCCATTCCCGATAGGCCAACATGACGGCCATCAATCGCTCGGCATAACGTTCGCGTGGCTGGCTGCTATCGGCCTGCTCCATCGTATCCGCCAGCGCATTAAACGCATCCACAATCAGCGCCGTGACTAGATCGTCGTGACTGGGATAGTAGCGGTAGAGTGCGGTGACGGTTAGGCCCATATCACGGGCAATGGCACGTAATGAAATCGCGGCTGTGCCCTGTTCTTGCATATGTTTGCGGGCGATAGACTTGATTTCTTCGCGGGTGTTTTCACGCAGTCGTTCACGTCGAGTGAGGGTCATGTTGGAATTCCTTTCGATTGCGCCGCAACCTAAAAAATACAGCATATATTTTTGTTTACACTGTAAACTATTATGACATGAGTCAGCTTTTTTGTCAAGCAGGCAGCAGTGGCAAAGACAAAAAAATTCCGAGAGTGGTGTCGCTCTCGGAATAGATGTGCTTCTTTAAGACTGAATGAAGGCCGGGCTAAGCGGAGGCCGTTGAGCCTGAGTTAGTGGTGTCGTTGGGTTGTTCGCCACCGGATAGGGACGAATTAGCGGCATCGTCATGACCTTCGGAGGGTGATTCTGGGTGCTCGCTGGTCGAAAGTTTGGCTTCGGCGTGCATTTGTAGCAGGGCTTTGGACAGCGCCCCCATGCCAGCCGAATTGGGCAGATTCATCGGCACACTTTCCGATGGAATATTTTCGCCTTGTGGTGGCAGGGTCAGGGGTTCAGGCGGGGCCATATTGATACCCGATGCTTTGAATGGGTTGATAATTAGGGTTTCGGCTTTATCACCCTCCATGCCTTCGCTGGTTTCGGTGCGTTTGACAATTTCCAGCAGGGTCAATCGCTTGGGTGCAGGTGTCTCTATGTCTTCGTCGTCCGCGATTGGGATCAAAATCGTCGGAGGTTCAAGCGTGATGGTCGCCATCGGGTCAACGGCTGGAATAGCTGGTGCTTCCGGTTCGGGGGTTGGTAGAACAGCAGGTACATCAACGACTTCGGCAGTTGGTGCATCCGGAGTTTCAGTCCCAAACGGTGCCATCACGAGTGTTCCCAGTGAGCCAGTCTGTGGCAAGCCAGCCATCACTGCCGAGGGCGTAACGTCCACTAATTTAGGCGGACTGGATGCGGGCCGACCCACCACAGGCAACAGCATCGCAAAGGCTTGATGTCCGGTGCGGGTGTTCTTCTGGAGGCTAAAGCGGGCATTATTGATGGCGAACAAATCATCGGCAACCGCGTATTGAATAACCCCTTCTTGCGATGGGGCATCTTTGGAATTCAAATAATCCAAGACCGCCGCACGACTCTGAAATCCTTCCGGTTTGGGAGGCTTAAATACCACGCGCAGCCAAACCCCCGTATGAGGTTCTTCGGCGTCATTTGACATGATATGGCTGATCTCGCCAACCGTCTTGGCAACGCTGACCAACAAAATAAGTCCCTCAAAAAAGGTATCGTGCTGCACTTTTAGGGTGCGGGTATGTTCCAAACGCAGCACGGCCTGTTCGCCAATTTCGCTTAATAACCATTCCGGGAATTTTTCTTGGGCCAGCGGTTGAAATTCCGATTCAGCGACCGTGCCTTTGAATTTCCATTCCGTCAGAACCGACCAGCTTTTGACCAGCATCATCAGAATTTCAAGATTGCGGCCTGCGTCCCCCATGAGCTTGGGATTACTCAGGGTAAATTCTTTGCCGCCTGCCAACTCAATGAAACTGATGGCCTTGTTGAGTGGGTCGGTAAGCCGCTGATATAAATGCTCTTGCAAGAAAGCGATTGACTCCCAGTGTAGGCTTTTATAATCCATTAGCATAATTCCTCTCTATGCTTTCTTGCCCGCCAGAATCAGGGTTGCTGGCTTGCAAATGAGTATCTATAGGCGTTTCGGCTGGCTGCGTTTGAGTCGGCGCAGCAGAATCTTTGGCTTCTTCCGCCGGGGCTTCCACCAAAATCTCTTGTGGCCCGGTGGCAGAAACCGCCGCCGATTCCTCAGCAACGGTGACTTGGGGCAACGATTGGCTGGTGTTTTTGGAAGCAAGACGGCGGGATTTCACTTTAAAATCACCCGGTTCGGCGGGTTCGGGTATTTCGACTTTGACAATAACCGGCGCGATCTCTGGTGTGCTTGTCATAGCAGGCAGCACCGGGGGCGTGGAGACACGTTTGGGGCGATACCAACCGCCGGGGCGGAAGGGGGTGTCTGGCACCATCGCCCGTATTGAGGATGCCGCCGTTGGAATTTCGGCACTGGCCCGGATGGTCGCAGGTTTTAAGACCCATGTTTCGTCGGTCGAAGGTAGTGACTTAAGTTGAATGGTCGCAGGTTCGGCAGCAATCAGTTCTTGTTCAAGTGTCTCCGGCACAGGCAACGTGGCTTCGGCAATATTGATGACGGCCTGACTGTCATGGGATGGAATGAGCAGACTGCTGTCTGTTTCGCCATTTTCGGCTTTGGATTTGCGATGGATGACAAAGACAAATTCGACTTTGAATCCATTATCCCGTAGTTGCAGTTCGCTCGAATTCATGAGCAAAAATTCGCGGGCCATACGGAGTTCGAAGGTGATGATATTGCCACGCCAATGTTTGCCGAGTGAGGCTTCCATTTCTTCCAATGAACCAAACGGCTTGGCTTGTCGCAGGCGGGTAAACCGGATGCGGAACAGCACACCATTGGCCCCTGTATCCAACAAAAGTTTGGTAGTTGTACCCTGACTGGCGGCGACATCATAGAGCAGATAAAGGGCTTCTTGGAGGGCGGGTTGATTGGCACGGATCAGGAAATTCTTAGCGATAATCAACGGCGGAACCAGTTGTAGCTGCAGGGTCAGCCAATCTGCCAAACTTTGGATGGGGAAAGATTGGATGCTGCGTTCGGGCACTTGTCCCTGCGCTTTGTATTGGACTAGCCACGACCACGCATTGACCAAGTTGATGGCGTTGGAAACCTGACTGGTGGCACGATTACGCCACCAATCGGCCTCAGTTGTTGGGGCGGCTTTTTCGAGCGCCGACAACGCGCCACTCAACGGACTAACCAGCCGATTGTGCAGCAGGAAGTTTAGGTCGTTTAGGGCTTCCCAATCTGGTTCACGATACAACGATGCTTGTCCTTTTTGATGCGCTTGAATCAGGTTAGACAGTCGTCTAGTTTCGGTTTATCCCTACCCTATAAAGCACAGATGCAAGTCCCCATTTGAGAAACTTGCATCTGAAAAATGTGCAAACGAGAAAACAGATTTTGTTTCGATAACCCTCAAAAAACCGCGACTAAATTAGTGGTTGGTATCCGCATCGGCACAAGATCGAGATGGTCCCGTATTTCTGCAAGCGCCTGTTGGAAAAGTTTCGTAAGGTCACTATCCGGCCCCTTATATCGGCGCAGGGTTTGGATCGCACAGGCATCGCACCCCTTCATCGCGCGGTAACTATCGGTTTCACATTCAAGGCAACCATTTAACCGAATCATCATCAACATAAACGCCAGTGTTTCTTCGTGCGTTTCGGGTAGTGCGGAAATCCGATCTACTAACCCGCGCCATTCCGGGCCGCGCATCGCCCTTAATTCAGGGATTGCCTGTCGTGGAAACATTAGTTCATTTGCCGTATACATAACCTAACATCCCTCTGGTGCTTCAAAAAAATATTTGTTTCTTGCGGGGTATGTTTCAAACCTGTCCTCAGCATACGAGTTCTACGCCCAACGGCGTACACTACTGGGATACTGAATATGGTTATAAATCGGTTTGACCAGCACAGAACCTTAGAATCTAGGCTCTTTCAACAGATTATACGTCGCTTAGTTGGGCTAAACCGAGAGGGTAAACCGTTATGGTTTGATAGGGAAATGGTTAGAATTATTAATTGGTGATCTCGGGGGTGGGAATCGGGTTGATTGAAGCCGTTACTTGCAGAGTCTCGATGATTTTGTTGATGTCATTTTCATAATCCGTGTGGCTTTGGTCAAGCACGGTTAACTGCCACTCCGCATACGACCCGTCATCAGCGGGCACAATAAGCACATAGACATGCTCCACCAATGCGGAAGTTCCGCTATCGTTGCGATAATGCACCACATAAATGCAGCGGTTATTGTCTTGTTCCTGAACCTTATAGCTGACCTGACTCCCCGCTTGGGGCTGCAAGGTGGTTTGGTCAACTTGGGCCAGTGCGCGGATTTTTTGGCAATCATTGCCCTGTGTGTTCTGGGGATAGGGCGTGATTTGCATTAATTGCAGGCGGGCGACATTTTGACCATCGCGGCGAATAGCATCTGCATCGGTTTCAATTAAGGTAATCGGCGGCTGCACCACCCCATTGGTTGGATCAACCACAATCTGCGAGACATCGGCTTCAACATTTTCCCAAATCGTGGGGGTGCCATCTGCCAGCGCAAATTCCGATTTGAGGCGATCACGGGTGCTGCGCCAGCTTTCGACCCGTTCATCTGCTAACAGCCATGTTTCCGGGACAGAGACTTCAATATCCAACTGAGTCACATTATCCGCCGCATTGATGGTGAAGTTGACCGCGTGGCTGTTATCAAACCAACTAAGGTTATAGAACCAATCTTCAAAGGCTTCGGAGAGGAACAAAAATCGCAGGCCGACACCACAGCTAATCAGTATACCGAAAAACAGGAATAGGGCTGTCCAGCGCCGCACCCGTCGTCCCCGATTGCGCTTACGTTCCAGATTGTTGATGAGGGCGTTATCGGTATAAAGCGGCTGGGATACGCTTGACCCATAGACAGTCTGCGCAGCGGGCTGGGCGGCAGCATAAGATGGATTGGGGCTGGGTTGTGCGCCGGGCTGACCCAGTGCGGATTGCATTTGCCGTGCGGTCGGGTGATTGGCATCTAACAAAAGGGCCTGATAGACACAGTTGCGGTATTCATTGATGTCGGGCGAGACATGCGCCAACCATAACCACACCTCGGCGTTGGGCGGTTCAGTTTGGACGGCCTGACGGAGGTAAGCTAAAGCCTCTTGGCGGCGTCCTTGTTGCGCCAACTGAATGCCCATCTGGGTTTTGGATGGTGAATACATAGAGTGTCTCGTAATAAAAAAGCAATTGATGCGACCATATAATAATAGCGGCACGTGCAAAACGGATACTTGACGTCTTCTACACGTCTGCCAGCTTATTGTCTAAGCATAGCGCCAAACTGATTTGTCTACAATGTCCTTTGCGTAAGAGGACTAATTCGCTATATAGTTGAGCATGTTCAGCAGGGAGTGGTTACTTTCAACTGCTGATCAAGTGACGGGATATGAAGGGAAATGACTGAAGCGCCTCTGAGTTATTTGAAACCCGGCTTTAAACTGGGTAAATATGAAATAAAAGGGTTATTAGGGCGCGGCGGAATGGCTGAGGTCTACCGGGCGCATAACGCCGATATAGGCCAAGATGTCGCCATTAAGGTGCTGCACCCCGCGATAGTGGATAGCAAAGACGGGTCGGCACGGTTTCGGCAGGAGGCCCAAGCCGCCGGACGTTTATCGCATCCCAATATCGTGCGTGTTTATGATTTTGAGGTACAGGGCAACATTTTTTATATGGTGATGGAAATCTTGGAGGGGAATACCCTGCGTGATTTGATTTCCGACCACCCTAACGGAATGCCAGTCGCTAAAGCCATGAGTATTTTTAGGCAAATCGGCACAGCAGTGGACTATGCTCATAAAAATGGCGTGATTCACCGTGACATCAAACCCGCCAATATTGTGCTGGCAGGAGATCGAGCCGTCCTGACCGATTTTGGCTTGGCAAAACTAGCGGGGCATGTGCGGCTGACTGCCACTGGCACCAGTTCCGGCACCCCTGCTTATATGGCCCCCGAACAAGCGTCGGGGCAGGAAATCAGCCCACGTACTGATATTTATTCACTGGGGATTGTGCTGTACGAGATGGTGACTGGGGATGTGCCCTTTAAAGGGGACTCGTTTGCCAATGTGCTCATTCAGCATATCCAAGCCGCCCCCCCCCGCCCCAGTAAATCGGTGGCCTCACTAGATTTTCGCACCGAGGCGGTGATTTTGCGGGCGCTTGCCAAAGACCCGGAACAACGTTATGCCTCGGTTGAGGAGATGATCCAAGAATTGGATGCCGATTCCGGTGATTTGTCGAATAAAACCATCAGAGTCAGTACCGATGAGATTACTAAAGCGGCAATGCCACGTGCCACCGCGTCAATGGATATGACTTACAACACCATTGTCATTCCAGAAGGGTCGCGCCCCTCCGTCCCTAATATCGTTACCCAGCCCCAACAGCGCAACATATTCCTACTAGGCGGCGTATCGGCAGCGGTAGTTTTGCTTGCGGCGCTGGCGATTTTGTGGCTGTTTTTAGGCGGCGATAATCAGGATGAGGCTGAAAAAGAGACCTCGAACCCCCCTGCTCCCGAAGGCATGGCCTACGTTCCCGGCGGCACATTTAGCATGGGGTCGGGTAATGGCGAAGAAGCCGAAAGCCCGCCGCACCGTGTGACCCTATCGCCCTATTTTATGGATTTGACCGAAGTCACTAACGATCAGTATATGCAGTTTGTGGTCGAGACCGGATCACCCGAACCTTCAACATGGGTACGCGCTGAACCCTCGGTGTGGGAAGTCGAAGGCAACAATATTTATGTGGTGGGCAATGTGGATAACCGTCAATCCTATGATGGGGCTGAGATTACGCCGTATGAGGATGGCAAAATCACGATTAACTTGGACGCCGATGCCAATGAGGGTGAGGTTATTGCAGAGTTTACAGGCAAGATTTCGCCCGAAACCGGCCTCGAAGTCGAAGGCGACATCCGGATTGAACAGCGCATCTTTTTTGAAGAATCGTCATTTCAGGAAGGTGGGGTTGGCGATCATGTCCTCATGCACGGCGATAGCGGTCAAGAGGGCAGTTTTTTGCCGCTGCTGGTATCGCCCGTTTCAACATGGGGTTCTGCCGATGTGTATGTTGGGGATGAGCAGTTATACAACGACATTGGCGCACATGTCATGGTAACGCATCGGGTGCGTGATGCTGAAGGTCGCATCCTAAAAGCCGATGGGACATGCTGCTATTCGGTGGCGAATCCTGCCGATGGCTATGTTGACCCCGATGGTTATGAGATTATGATTTTGCTGTTTCAAGGTTCAGGCAGTGGTTATGGCGGTCGCCCCAACACCAATCCGGGTGAAATCGCCCCAGAAGTGCCCCCCGCTTGGCTGAATTTGTATTCCGATGATGTAAACATTATTCAGCGACCCGCCTCGGAATTGGCCCGATTTGCAGATGGTACCGAAAAATTCCCGGTAACAGGCGTAACATGGGATGGCGCGGTGGCCTATTGTGAATGGGCTGGGAAGCGCCTGCCCACCGAAGCCGAATGGGAATTTGCGGCACGTGGCACGGACGGTCGTCAATACCCTTGGGGTAATGAATTGGTGGTAGATGAAACGACCCCTGCCAACGTAAGCGACATTAACGGCGGCGATGTGATTGCCGTCGGCACATATCCAGATGGGGTCAGCCCCTTTGGATTGTTTGATATGGCGGGTAATGCTCGTGAATGGGTACAGGACTGGTTCAGTGATACCTACTATTCCGAAAGCACTGAAGAAAATCCAACTGGCCCCCGACGTGGCGATTTGCGTGTGCTGCGCGGCGGTGGGCCGTCAGCGGATGGGATTACCACCGTCGCTGATTTCCGCACAACGGCACGTGGTTCTGATAGTCCATTGGAAGCCGGGGAAACCTATGGCTTCCGCTGTGCCGCTGATATGACCAATACTACAGGGTCATGATGCCTAGCGTAAAACACGTATTTTTAAGCCCCATCCATTGGGCGGTTCTAATCATTGGACTGCTGGCAGCGGTACTTATTGCACCCCTCAGTAGCTTGGCGCAGGGTGATGTTACCGCAACGCCAACCGCTACTGTTGTGCCAACCTTGATTCGACCAACCGTGCTTTCGACAGGCTTGCCGCCGATTGGTGGGCCGACTGCGACGCGCACCCGCGTGCCAACCTCGACCCGTACCCCTTCGGCGACAATGACCCGTACCAGTACGCCGACCTGTACTCCCACGCGCACCCAAACCGCCAGCCCAACCCTCACCTTCACATCTACTGCGCCGGCAAGTGGTACATTTACACCGTTACCTTCAAATACTTTTGTCATTGCCACCAACGTGCCTGCGACGACGATTGCACCTGCTACAAACACCAGTACCCCCATTGCAATCGTGACCCAAGCGATTGTGCCATTGGGGAGCAGTAGCCCTACGTTTACTTCTAGCCCAACCGATACAGCCACCCACACGCCGACTGTGACGGTCAGCCCTACCCAAACTTCAACTAACACACCGACCACGACCATGACCGCCAGCCCAACGCCGACCGAAACTCCAACAGCGACTGCTACGGCTACCCAAACTGCCACGCTGACGCCAACTGTGACCCATACGGCCACTCGTGTTCCGGCGGTGGTTGAAAGCAGCCGACCCGCTGGTGGAAATTCCGACAATGGGGGTGGCACTTCTCCGCTAGTATTCCTTGCCGGGATGGTGTTGACCGGGTTGATTGGCGGGTATATCGTGATGTTCGCCACCAGCCAAGCCGCCGCCGAACGGTATGCCAATGGGTTTGTCATTCAATATTGCCCCATTTGTTATGATGGGCGACTGTACATGGAGGAACGCTCGTATCGCGTCTTGGGTATTTTACGAGTCCGACGCACGGTGCGGTGTGATAACTGCCGTTCAGTGCTGCGTGAGGTCGGTAAACATCGCTGGCGTTATGCGGTTGACCGGACGGTTAGCCCCGAAATGTACGCTTCCTTAAACAATCGCCCCCTGCGCGAAGAACAACTGATTGATCTTGCCCCACAGGATGGCACGCAATCACCAGAATATTTTGAGGATGCCCCCGACGAGTTTTAGGGGAGATTTTGGGATGTTTACAACCCAGTTTTGAACCGCTACACTTGAGGTTAGTTTCGGCATACTCGTTGAAAATTGTGGTAAATCATGAGTTCAACAACTTCCCGTAAATTTCTTGATCAGAATATGCAATTGCGGATTTTGACTGCGGTGGTGGCGATCCCGATTGCGCTTGGCCTGATTATTTTGAGTTGGCCCACGACGGCCCTGTTGATTTTGGTTCTATTGGCAGGGGCGACCTATGAATATGTGCGCCTAGTGCAGCACGAACCCACTTCAATGCGGAACAATGTGCTGTTTGGGATTGCCTATCTGGGGGCGCCCTTGGTTATGTCGCTGTGGCTGCGTGGTCAAGATGAGGGTGTTCAATGGTTTATGCTGGTGCTGCTGACCACATGGGTCACCGACTCGATGGCCCTGTTTGTGGGTAAGGCGCTTGGTAAACACAAATTAGCTCCCCAGATTTCCCCCAAAAAGACATGGGAGGGTGCTGTTGGCGGATGTATCAGCGGTTTTATCTTGGTGTTGATACTGGCAGTGGTGTTTGACCTTGAGATTGACAGGGCCATGATTTTGCTGGCGGTGCTGCTCCCGATTGCAGCCGTGTTAGGTGACTTGCTGGAGTCTAAACTTAAGCGACGGTTTAATGTTAAAGATTCAGGCACGCTTTTTCCCGGACATGGCGGGATACTTGACCGGATTGATAGCGTCATTGCTACTTTGTTGGTGACGGCGCTGGTAGTGATATTGTTCAGATAAGTAAGTGAGCAGCAGCTATGGATATTCTGGGTATTGGTGCTGGAGAAATGCTCGTTATCGCGCTGGTGATTATGATCGTGGCAGGGCCACGTCGCAGTGCGGAATGGGCGCGTGAAGCTGGTAAATATTTGCGGCAGTTCCAATTGGCATGGCAAAAAATGTGGAGCGATGTCAAAGCCGATCTAGGGCCAGAGGGCGAAGAATTTATGAAAGTCGCCCATGAGATTCGCAAAACAACCGCCGATATTCAGCGGGTATCTTCACCCACCAATTTGGTACGGCAGACCATCGGCACAAGTGACGTTATACTAGACCCGGCAAAGTTGGCCGCTAAAGCCAAAAAAGAAATTGAGAAAACCAATGGCCCAGAGCCAGAGCCAACAGCCGCCGAGAATCCATCTTCCGAAGACCGTTATACTGCGTGGAAACCTGCGGGCGATGAGCCTGAATCCAATTAGCCTGTCCAATCACGCAGATAGAGAAAATCATGCCCGATTGACCGCCGACTGAGCTTGGCAACATTGGGCATGGTGCGTTTATAGTGGTTGCGTTTAACCTGTCGCCACACCTTCTCGGCAAATGCCAAATCAAACCCCTCGGCGGCACATTCCTCCACGCTATAACGCTCATCCACCAACAAATACAGCAATTGATCTACCGCGTCGTAGGTGAAACCAAGTTCAGCTTCGTCGGTTTGGCCTTCCCATAAATCAGCGGATGGGGGTTTTTCTATCACCGAACGGGGTACATTGAGCGCCGCCGAAAGCTGCCGCACCTGATTTTTATAGAGGTCGGCAATCGGTTGAATCGCCACTCCGCTGTCGCCATAGATGGTCGAATAACCCAGCAAAAACTCGGTTTTGTTGCTTGTTCCCATGACCAGACCGCCGAAGGCCGCCGATTGGTCATATAGGACGATCATGCGCTGACGGGCCATGATATTACCCTTACGCAGCGGGGTCATATCGGGAAAGCGTTCCATCAGTGGTTCAACCATCGGCGTAATTCCGACGGTCAGATAGGGAATTTGTAGCTGCTCAATGACGGCTTCAGCATCGGCAAGGCTACCGGGGGACGAAGTTCGATAGGGCATCCGCACGCCCAAGACGTTTTCGGCCCCCAACGCCTCAACCGACAAAAACGCGCTCAGGGCCGAATCAATACCCCCGCTAAGGCCGATCACCGCACGCTTGAAGCCATTCTTATACACTTCGTCACGGATGAAACGTACCAGAATATTCCGTGCCAAATCCGTGTTGATCTTTAACCGGGGCAATAGATGTGTCGGCGTGTTGCTTAGGGTTGTCATTTTGGGTCTATTCCAATTAGTTTTCGCCGTCGCGGGTGCCAAGCGTGACCACAATCTCAATGGTCTGTCCGCCGCGCACCACCGTCAGGCTAATTTCATCACCCGGTTTGGTATTCTCTACCAGATAGGCTAACAGTTCATCAAGGTCGTTGACAAAAACGCCATTGATCGCCACGATAATATCCCCACCGGCCCGCACATTGATGCCGCGATACAGCACATCTTCTGTGCCGCCGCGCAAACCCGCTTTATCAGCAGGCGAATCAGGCAATGTGTCGCGGATGAGAATCCCTGCTTGGACAGGCAGCTTCAGTGGTTCAGATAACTGCCCAACGGTGAATTCAGGATCGGTGCGAACACCCAACCAAGGATAGGCCACACTGCCGGATTCAATCAATTGGGGCACAACGCGACGCACCGTATTCACTGGCACGGCAAAGGCCACCCCTTGAAAAACACCCGTATCAGTCCGAATCGCGGTGGCAACCCCGATCACACGCCCTTCCATATCGAGAATAGGCCCGCCGGAATTACCCGGATTGACCGTCGCATCCACTTGAATAATTGAAGGGTTGTTATAGACACCGGGACTGCTGAGATTCCCTGTGATGAGGCGTTCGGAGGGAAGCGCACGACCTAATGCACTGACGATGCCAACCGTCATACTGCTTTCAAGGCCGAAGGGGTTGCCAATGGCGATGACCCGTTCCCCGACCAATAATTCATTGCTGTCGCCAAATTCGACGGGGAGCAGGCGGGCGGCTTCAACTTCCACTTTAATCACCGCGATGTCGCTGTAATTATCGAGGCCGACCAATTGAGCAGTGGTAACGTAGCCATCCGAAAAAGTCACCAAAATTTCGTTGGCGTCCTCGACCACATGGGCATTGGTCACAATATGCCCGTTAAGGTCAATCACAAAACCCGACCCGCTGGCGTCCAATGAACCGTCGGCGGAAAACGGGCCGCTGACCTCAATATTGACCACTGCCGGATTAACGCGCTGATAGATATTGATGAATACAAGGTCGTCGGCACGGGCTTCTTCAATCACGGAAATCGGTACTAGTGTCGGGGTTGCGACCTGTTGGGGCAGCGCCATCAGCGGTGTAGTCTGGCGATTATTCGCTAAGACATCGCTCCCTTGTGTAGTTTGATTGACACGAACCGCGTCTGAGTCGTCCGATGAATCCGATTTATCTTTTAGGTTGCAAGCGGCGAGGCTTGAAATGAGCAGTAGCAGGGTTAGGCCAAATACATATCTTCGCAAGGGGTTATCTCCCGGACTATTCTGGTCGTAATTCGCGGAGTTGTTCAAATAACTCCAATTCTTCATTACTTAGATTGGTCGGTATCTGCACCAGTACCCTTACGAAAAAATCACCAAATTGGTCTTTGTCGCGTAGGGTCGGCATTCCCTTGCCTTGCAGCCGAATCCGCTGACCGGATTGTGCGCCGGGGGGAATCCGCAATTTTACGTCGCCATTCATCGTGGTGACGCGCACATCTCCACCAAAAATCGCGGTATACAGCGGCACTTTGAGATCAATCGAAAGGTCATCGCCATCCCGGTCAAACATCGGATGGGGGTCAACCGCGACCACAATAAACAGATCACCCGCATCCCCCCCGGCATAACCCCGTTCACCCTGTCCGGCAAAACGAACTTTGGTGCCGGTGCGTGCGCCACGTGGAATATGGGCAGTAAATTGGCGGTTGCCCTGATTCACCTGTCGCTTGGTGCCATGATAGGCTTCTTCTAGGCTGACGGCGACGATGACTTCAATATCTTTGCCACGAATGGGTTGTTTGTTGGTGGTCTCGCCAGGGCGAGTGCCCTCGCCAAAAATGGCATTAAAAAAATCGGAAAAGAGGCCACCACTAGCGCCCGGATTATCATATTCGATGCGGGTGGTGCGGCGTTTTTGCTGTGGAGCAGGGCCGGTACTGGTACTTCTGGCCCACCGCCCCCAATCAAAACCTGTCGCTGTACCTGTTGTGCGGAGGTGGAAATTAGGGCCAAGTTGGTCATAACGGGCACGTTTTTCGGGGTCACTCAAAACTTGATAGGCTTCGTTGATTTCCTTAAAACGTTCGGCGGCTTGGTCATTGTTGGGGTTCATATCCGGGTGAAATTGGCGGGCGAGTTGACGATAGGCTTTTTTGATTTCTTTCTCATCCGCCTCGCGTGCCACCCCGAGGATTTTGTAGTAGTCCATGTACTTCATATACCAAAACTCGCTTGCCTACTTTGCCCGTCGTATATCCCAACAGTATACTCGTACTCTAGGGCAACATCAACGCATTATGTTTTCGCAGTCTGTAGGAAAGCACTTTATAATCTCTACCATGTTAAACCGACAACGACTACTCACTTGGATTCCCCGTGTGGGCTTTGGACTGCTGCTGCTGGTCTTTGGTGAACTGGTGGCGTGGCAGTATGCAAGCCAATATAACGCTTTTGATTGGCTGGCCCTGATCGGCCTCTATTTTGCGATGGGCGCGATCTTGTTGGATGTGATCGTGCGCTGGCATATTCAGGATTGGCTGGGCTTGTTATTGATCGCCGGAATCTTTGGCCTGACCGAAAGTGCCCTCATCTCGGCCCGCCTCTTTGATAATCTGCCGATTAGCCTTGTGTTTTATGGCACGGGGCTTGAAACCATCATGTTCTTATTGGCATTCGGCGCGTTTCTGTACCTCAGCACCGCCCGTTCGGCCTCGGCATGGTTGGTGGGATTGGCGGCAGTCGTGGGGCTTGGTTGGGGAATTTGGGTTCGTGGGTATCCTGAACTTGAACACGTTCAACAGTCGGTACCCAGTTTGGATACGGCCCTGCCTGCGGTGGTCATTGCTCTGTTGGGAAATTTGCTGGTGTTGTTTGTGGTGCCCCCACCCAAAAAGATGTCGTATCAAGATTGGCTGCTAGAACCCTATGAATGGGCAGCGACAGGCGGCATCTTGGGCGTTACGTTTGTGCTGCGTTTGGCAGATGGGAGCATCCCCACCGTTGGCGCAACATTAGTTGTGATGATTATCGCCATGATTGTGCTGATTCTGTGGTTTACGCGGCAGACCCATAAAGAAAATTGGTTGCGTGTGCTGAATCCACCCAAACAACCTCTGCTCTATGGCTGGATATTTATGCTCATCGCGTTTATGTTGATGGGTTGGGCGGGGTATCATCTGCCACAGGATAGCGATGACCCGATTCAGACAACCATTTTATTTGGCCTATTAGCGTTTTTTGGGGCGATTTGGCTGCCCGTCGTGTCAGTGCTAATCGGGATTCGGGCTTTTACGCAGTTGGCGCGTGAGGAGTTTTGATGGCAACCGGCCTGACCGACTACTATATTTCAATGCAGACTCAAACCGGGTGGACAACCATTTTGGAAAGTTTTGCCCGTTTTGTTGCTCCGGCGGAAGGGGCGCGGGTATTAGATATAGGGACAGGGCCGGGGGCATTGGTCAAGGTGTTTCGGGAGCAATATCACGCCGAGGCGTATGGAATAGATTACGACCCGCTGATGATGGCCCATGCCAGCAGTTATCAGATGCTAGGGGGGGCCTTTATTTGTGGCAGTGTCTATCAACTACCGCTAAGGGCGGCGCAATTTGATGTGGTGACCGCCACCAACGTGCTATATTTGTTAGATGAAGCGCTACCTGCCTTAGTTGAAGTAGCCCGAATTTTGAGGCCGGGTGGAACATTCGTAATGTTGAATCCGTCTCCTCAAATGAGCATTGTTGCTGCAACCATATTGGCAGATGACCGTGGACTGACGGGATTTGCCCGCGAGAATTTTATTCATTGGGGTGTGATAGCCGAAGCCAAAGTACGCTGGTCGCCCAAACAGATTGCTGAACTATTCCAAAAAGTGGGGCTGGAACTGACCGAAACCCGCGAACGAGTCGGCGCCGGTTTAGCCCTTTATGCCAGAGGGATGAAACGCTAAGGGTGCAGCCATGTCAAATGATGATCGGTTAAAAGATGTTGACCGTATTTTGGAAGAAGTCCGTCAGGCCATGACGTGGACGGAGGAGCGCCGTGATATTAACGAATTACGGGCGCTGCAAATGCTCTTGGAAGTCACTAAGACCATTCACAACATTCGTGATACACGCGAATTGATTACCTTTGTCTTGGACAGCATGGTCGCGTTTGCCGATGGTGACCGGGCCTTTTTGATGATGGCCGATGACGACGGGACGATGCGCTATAAAATGGGACGCGACGCCAATCATGCCTATATCCCGGTGGAACTTTTTACGCCTTCCAGTGGTGTGATTGAAAAAACATTGGAAAAAGGCGGAGCGGTGGTCGTGCCGGATGCACAAAGCGACGAGTCGCTAAAAAACAATATCAGTATTCAACAACTGCAATTACGCACGGTCATGTGTTCGCCCTTATTGATTAAAGGTGAGCCGATTGGGCTGCTGTATGTGGATGGCAAACGGACTATTGGGCGCTATTCACGGGCACATCTAAACGTTGTGGCAAGTCTGGCTGACCAAGCGGCATTGGCGATTCATAACGCCAAGAAGTTTGAGACCCATACTTAAGCAAGTGCTTGCGTAGCTGTCTTATACTCAGTACACTTTTGAAAAGCTATTCTGGGGGTGTGCCGCCGAGGACTTCTATGATTGGTCGAATATTAGGCGAACGTTATCAGATTGAAGAATTATTAGGGGAAGGCGCAACCGCCATTGTTTATCGCGCCAAAGATTTGCGGTTGCAGCGTACCGTAGCCATTAAAGTGTTGATGCCGCATGTAAATGAGACCACACGCAAACGGTTTGAGCGTGAGGCCCTCTCGGCAGCCCAGCTTAATCATCCCGGCATTATGGCGATTTATGATGTAGATAAAGACCGCGAATATCATTATCTGGTGGTGGAATACATCAATGGGCAGCCACTGCATAATCTGATTCCTGCCGATCCGCATTTGGTGGCGGAAATCGGCAAGCAGATTTGTTTGGCGCTAGAATATGCCCATAACACTGGTTTTATTCACCGTGACATCAAACCCGCCAACATTTATATTTTGCCCAGCGGTCAAGTCAAGATCATGGATTTTGGTTTGGCAATTCCAAGTGATGGCGAATTTAAACGCCTCACCGCTGCGGGCACGGTCATTGGAACACCCGCCTATTTGTCACCCGAACAGGCGCAGGGGCATCCATTAGATCGGCGCACTGACCTCTATTCCACCGGGATTGTCTTGTATGAGATGGTCACGGGGGTGTTGCCCTTTGATGCCGATGATATTGGCAGTATCTTGTTGCAACAGGTCAAAAAGGCCGCTACCCCGCCCAGTCAGATTATGCCGGGGATTCCAGTGGCACTGGAAAACGCGATCTTGCGGGCATTGGAAAAGAAACCAGCGGCCCGCTTTGCCAATGCCAAAGAAATGGCGGATGCTCTCGACGCAGTGCTAAAAGAAGAACCGAAGCCCTCGGCGTCCAAGCCCGCGGCGGCACAAGAAGAATCCCCGCCCTATCGCAAAGCCACCACACCCTTGAACAAATTCAATCCAACGGTGCGCATTTTGCTGGCGGATGACCATAACTTAACCCGTCAGAGCCTCGCCTATTTCCTAGAGGATGTGCCGGGGTTCATTGTGGTGGGTCAAGCTGCCGACGGGGAAGAAGCCTTCCGCTTGATTGCCGAAAATAAGCCGGATGTCATTTTGCTAGATTTGAATATGCCGGGAACAAGCGGCCTCGCCATTCTGCCGCGTATCCGCCAAGCCTATCCTGATGTCAAGGTGCTGGTGCTGACCGGACGCGATGAAAATACCTACATCATGCAGGCATTACGCGCCGGGGCACATGGCTATGTTCTGAAAGCCAGTTCCGAAGAACTGCTGGAAAAATCGGTGCATGATGTCATGCTAGGCCATTTGGTATTGGGGCATGGGGTCGCCGAAAGACTGGTGCAAGATTTGCTGGAACGTGGCCCGGCCCAAACACCACTGGATGCCATCGAAAAAGACATTCTGACCTGCGTGGCGGCGGGTTATGATAACCCGGAGGTCGCCCACCAACTGGGGATGCCGGAAAATGAAGTCGCCCGTTATTTGATGGCGATTATTGACCGCCTAGGGGTTAAATCCAAGACCGACGCGGCGTTGATGGCGCTGCGGGCCGGGTGGATTAGCCTTGATGAATTGCACAAGTTCTAGCTCATTGAACATGCCGAGAATGTAATGCCACGCTTTCGTATTATCATTCTCGGCTTTTTTGTCATTTTGTTGACACGCCTGTTCAGCGTTTCGGCTGAACCATCGGCCCAATCCACCGACCTATTGCAAGGGCCGTTGCTCATCACCAATACCCCCGCCCAAGATGGATTTTTGATTATTGATCTGGCTACAGGTCAACAGCGTACCCTCGCGTTTGGCCCCGGTAATCATTACATCGGCGGTTTTTCGCCAGACGGATGCCAGATTGTGTTTACATGGGAACAACGACCCGGTTATGGCGATTTGTACACGGCGCGACTGGATGGTAGCCAATTGCACCGCCTGCTTGATCTAGGGCCGACGGGGGCACTTAGCTATCGGGCATGGGAGCCGGAATGGTCACCTGATGGCAGCAAAATTGTCTTTACCCTCATCCGTTATTATGACCCACCCGACCAAGAACCCAGCCGAACCTCGCATATCGCGTGGGTGACACCCCAAGGTGGCGCCCCCCAGTTTTATTCCAATTCGGGCATGGAATCGCAGCCGCGCTGGTCATCGGATGGTCGGCGTTTGGTGTATGTCTCCAATCAGCCTGTCCTTGAGGCGACTCCCGAAGCCGAAAACGCCAGCGGTGAGGCTATTGAGGGCAAGCCGGAATTATGGGTTGTCAATGCCGATGGGCAAAACAAACTTCGCCTAACCAGCTTCGCGTCGAATGCGGTCTATAATCCGCGCTGGTCACCGACCGATTTTTATATCTCGTTTGTGTTTCAGACTATGCCCAATTTTCACCAGTTGATGTTTGTGCCCACTGACGGATCAGGCGGAACGATTGTGGTGAATGCGCAGGCCGGCACGGTTTTGGATTATGTATGGCAGCCAACCGGGGAGGCGCTAATTGCCGCTATCCAGAATTATGGGGGTGAGGCGCGGAATATGCTGTGGCGGATGCCCCTACCCAATGGCGGCATCCCGACGCTATTTATTACTAACCCATCCAGTCAATATCACGATTATCCGCGTTTTTCGGCGGATGGGCGTTGGCTGGCCTTCCGTGCCGGGTATGAACTGCAAGTCTATGATACCGTGCTTGGTGAACTACAGGCGTTTGGCCCAACGACCTTGAATAATAACCCGCCCGTGTGGTCACCTAAAGGTTTTCAGGGTGAAGTAACCTGTTCCTCGGTGCCGTTATCAACATAGATGGTCGAAACGATGATGAGATCGGCCCATTGGTTAAAGGCAAAGTCACTGCTGTTATAGAGGAGTTTCCCCTTCCGCGATAAATGCAGCCACATGTAGGCGATGCGCCGCCTTTCCGAACGGGATGAGCGCTCCTTGAGTTCAAAATACCAGACCGGATAATGGAAGTATTTTTCAACCCGATGCGCTTGGCGGTAGGCGACAAAAGCCCCGATGAGCAGCACAACCCCGATGGTTTCCATTGGAAAAAAGACATTGCGGGAGAGCCGTGCCAACCAAAAACCACTGGTTAGTGAGAACATGCCCATCCAGAACAACAGATAAAAGAGGGTATTATAATCGCCCTCATCATCGCCATATTTTTCAAAGGCGTGCAGCACCGGGCCTTTGAGCAGACCCAATGTGACCAATACCGAGCGCGAAAGAAAAACGCCGCTGAGAACGAACCAAACAGCGGCTAACATGTGGACGTACCTCCCGGTTGCACAGGTTACAACTATGCGTTAGGCGGTTTCTTCGCTGCCTGCTTCAATCACCACATCCGCCACCTGCCCGCCTGTAATTTCAACGAGTTTGGCGTAGGGGATTGGGAAAATGGCATTCGGGGCACCTGCTGCGGCGTAGACCATCTCATAGCGCCCTAAAGTTTGGTCTATGAGCATGGGGACGCGACTGCGATGTCCCACTGGCGGAACTCCACCCGGTGCATACCCTATAATCGTAACGCATTCTTCCGTCGTCGCCACTTTCACCTTTTTGCGGCTGATAGTATACATCGCCGCCAATTTGCGGGTGTCAATGCGTTGATCGCCGGAAGCCAAAATCACCAATGGCTGCCCATCTATCATAAACACCAGACTTTTGACGATGCTGCCGAGGGTCGTCCCGATACTGGCAGCGGCTTCGGCAGAGGTGGCGGTGGAAGTCTCAAAGATTTGAACTTGAATCCCTGTTCCAAGTGCATCTAGGGCCGCTTGGACAGCTTGCGACGTGAGTGGCTCCATAGCATCCCCCTCTTATTTCAGTTGATAAGCGATGCCGAGGCAGCCGGGGCCAACATGAGTCGCCACCGCCGGGCCAGCGTTGTTGATGAGCAGCGTATCGGGATGATAGCGTTCTTGAATCTGGTCGAGTAGGGCTTTGGCCTCATCCGGGATCATGCCATGCATCACGCCAAGCCGCCATATTTCTTGACCCTGACTTATTTCGTCAATCAGTTCAATAAGGCGTTGGACGGCACGTTTTTGGGTACGGACGCTTTCGCGTGCGGCTACCTTGCCATCAATTACCGTCAAGATGGGCTTAATTTTCAGGGTGTCACCAATCAAGCGCTGTGCTCCGCCAATGCGTCCCCCGCGATGCAGATATTCGAGCGATGAGACCGTAAACAGGATATTGGTTTTGGGGAGTGAACTGCGGATATAACGTTCAATTTCGGTGGCGGATCGCCCACCATCCCGTCCATCGGCAGCGGTTAGGGCCAAAAACGCCAATGGCATCGAGGCGTTGCGACCGTCAATCACCCGCACCGGGAAATCGGCCTGTTCCTTCGCCTGCATCGCCGAATTATATGTGCCACTCAGGTCGGCGGAGAGGCAAAGGCAGATAACCGATTCGGCTTTTGTTTCTTCAACCGCCGTTTGAAAAACCTTCAGAAAGTCCGCAGGCGAGGGCTGTGAGGTCTTTGGAATGACCGGGTCGGTTTTTAGTCGCCAATAAAAGGGTTCGGGTTCTAGGTCAACGCCATCACGGAAGCTCTCGGTTCCCCAAAGAATATATTCTGGGACGACGTAAATTTGACGTTCATCAGCAATGTGTTTGGGTAGATCAGCGGTGCTGTCAACCACGATAGCGACAGGGCTAGACATTTATAAAATCCTCCAACAACAAAACAATAATGAAATCGTCGCCCTATATTACCATCCCACCGCAAAAATGCAGGTGTGGCAAAAAAATAGAGGGCAACTGATATTATCGGTTACCCCCAGCAATGGCTAAAAATCTTGTGGATACAGATTTACGGTTTGCGCGCAGTAATGCGGGCACTGAAGATTTTGGCCGAGAAATTGCTTTCGTCGGTATAGGCGGTCTTGTGGGTGACTTGGGCCTCCACAAAACCGACTTCACGCAGGGCCGCCAAATAGACATTAACATCAATTGCCCCGGTCAGGCACTCTGACCAGAAATCCATATTGGCGCGTTCATCGGCAGTTAGTTCGCCTTCGGTCACAATATCGGCGACGGCGAAACGTCCACCCGACTTTAGGACACGGAAGGCATCTTTGAAAACGGCCTTTTTGTCCGGGGCAAGATTGATGACGCAGTTGCTGATAATGACATCGGCGGTGTTGGCTTCGATGGGCATATGTTCAATCTGGCCCAAGCGGAATTCCACATTTTTGAACCCCTGCTTGTCGCGGGCTTTGGTGGCACGTTCGATCATGGCGGGGGTCATGTCTATGCCAATCACACGGCCTGTCCCACCCACTCGTTGGGCCGACAAAAACGCATCGAGGCCACCGCCTGATCCCAAATCCACCACAACTTCACCGGGGCGCAGTTCCGCAATCGAGATAGGATCGCCACAGCCCAATGAAAATTCGGCAATTTCATTGGGGATTAGGTTTAGTTCGGTTTCATAGAGACCAGCGGAATTGCAGTCACAGCCATCTCCGCAACAGCTTGAACTGGTTTCGGCTAGGCGTCCATAACGGGATTTGACGGCTTCATGGATGTCGTCGGGCGTCGCATTGGACACCAGTTCTGGCGCGGCGACTTGGGCGGTTGTGTTGGCAGGGGCGCAGCAGTCATCCCCACAGCAGGCTTTGGATGATTTGACTTCCAACACGAGGTTGGGGTCGCTCATTGAGGTCATGTGATAGTCTCCTTGTAGATATAAGCATAGATGTATATCTATACGTTTGGACAAAAAATTTTGGAGAACTTAGTTCTCCGATTTGCGGACGGGAATCTGGTCTATAGAGACTAGCGGGGCGAACTTGGTCATTAATTGACCACAGCACACCGTCACTTGTTCTTGGTTCAGCGAATAGAAAGTTTGTCGCCCTGCCTTGCGCACGATGACCAAATTGGCATCCCGCAGTTCGGCTAAATGGTGCGATACGGTTGGTTGACTGACCGAAATGCCTCGCCCCTCTAACGCCTTGACCAAATCTGTGACCGAAAACTCGGTACAGCATAATAAAAGCATCATCTGGTAGCGGGTTTCATCACTGAGCACACGTGCAAACGCCAGTAAATTTTCCATAGGCCACGCTTTGATTCATAGATAGCTATCTATATATAAAATACTCTGATTGAAATTGTCTGTCAAGCATCAATTCGGAACTGGCCCCACCCAACCCAACATTTGAACTGGCCCACGTAAAGTCGAAGTGAGGCTCCGTGTACCAACACCGCTAGGATTGGACAGATAAATATCCACGCGACCATCTTGACCGGGGGCAGTGCTGATGCCTGTGAAAGCAAGGTAATTACTCGTAGGCGAATACACTGGTTCACAAGCCAAAATACTTATTGAGGGGATATTCACCAACTCGAAATTCTTGGTATAAACCATCAGACCATAGGGACACTGCCCATTGCGTCCCCCGATTGCCACATAAGCGCCACTGGGCGACCAATCGGCGGTCAGGCCAAAACGCGGGAAGCCATATTTATCGGTGCTGTTGGCAGCAGTACCCAGACGATCTGCCAAGACAATGGTCGAGATTTCGGCGGCACGTTGATAGACCACTTGTGTCCCATCGTCGTTCCATGCTGCTCCGGTGTATAAGGCATCGTCGTTGGGTGTTACCTGCCATGATGACCCGGCCTCAATATCGTAGACCCAAATATCGCTCGAACCTGCTAGGGGGTCAAGAATGCCCGATGTCACACTCAAATAACGATTGTTGATCCAACGTGGCGGGCTGTTTAGCGGAATATCATTGACCTTTTGCACCTGACCGGTTTGTGTATCCAGCAAAAACAATTTACCAGAGGTCGGCGGCATGACATTGGGGCGGTCACAGGTGTTGGGTTGACCGGGCAGCCATGTGGGGCAGGTATCCCGATCTGAAACAAAGGCCAGATAACGACCATCGGGCGACCATGCAGGCCAAAAATCATAGGAGGGTGAATTGGTCACGTTGTTAAAACTTGCTCCGTCCGGCGTGAGCAGGAAAATATCGGTTTCATAAGCGGTGGGCAGCGTAATGGCTAACTGCGTGCCGTCGGGCTTCCAAACAGGCTGATGACCGGGAATGCCGCGTGGTTGTAGAGTATCGAGATCAAACATGCGAATGGTAATGCCGAGCCGCGTATTGAGGATATAGAGGCCAGCGGTGGCAGGGTCTTCGCGCAATAAATAGGCCAAATAATCCCCGGTAGGCGACCAGAAAATGTCATCTTCGGTGCTGGCAGGTAGTTCGACCACTGGAATCCGGCTGCCACCATCGGGCGCGATGATATAGATAACTTCCATCACCACATCCGGCGCGGGCGTGCCTTCCGGCAAAATGTCGGTTTGGTCATCCACATGGATAAACGAGAGATGGGGGCGGGTGAGACCGTTCGCCAGTTGAGAATTGACATCCAACGAGCCATATTGGTCATATGTCAGGCCCACCTGCTGAAAAGGGGTGGAACTGGGCAAGGGTGTTACGGATGGCGTCATAGTCAGCGTAGCGGTGGCAGTTGGGCTGGCGGTGGCGCTCGGCTGAATAGTGGGACTAGGGGTTGGACTGGGTTGCTGCGCGACAGTGGTTTGGGTCGGGCGTGGCGTAAAGGTAGGCGGAATGGGCGTTGGTTCGATGTCATCCAACGTCAACGTGCAGGCCAATGAACTCAGCAGCAAAACAGCGATAGCGGTTACGATACGACGCACAGCCTATCCTCATCAAAATCTACCAAATAACTCAACGGCGTAAGGATACCACAGGCGGTCAAGCGTGCGGGATTATCGTCAGGCTTCCGCTGATTGAGCAGAGGCCTGTCTCCGCATCACAAGTTGCAGTAATACCACACTGACCAAAATCAACATCCCGCCAAAATATTGCAGCGCAGCGGCTTTTTCGTGCAGGATGACGGCCGCCAACACAATCGTAATCAGGGGTTCGATGGTGCTGACAATCGAGGCGTTGGATGCTCCAATGCGTGCAATCCCTGCGAACATGGTCAGAATGGGCAGCACGGTTGAAATCACGGTCAGGCAGACCAATACAATCCAGCCATTGATTGAATCCGGGGTGGCTAATCCGCGAATGCCGATTAGGACGACCATCACTAACGCCGAACTGGTCAAGCTGATAATCCCGGAGGTCGCACCGGAAATGCTGCGGGTATAGCGTCCAGCGATAATCAAATAAATTGCATAAAAGGCCGCATTGGCAAATGGCAAAAAGATGTCGAAAGGTTCATTGACATCCAATTGTCCACCCGCCGTCATCGCGCAACCCACTAGCGCCAAGCCGACTGATAGCCACGCTGCTAAAGGCAGCCGTTCGCCCAGAAAAAATGAAAAGATGGCGACAAGGGCCGGATAGGTATAGAGAATCAGCGTATAGGTGGTGGCTGGAATACGACCCAGCGCCATAACCGCCATCAATGAAATCCACACAAACAAAGCCCCCAAGCCTATAAGGGTTAACACTTGGCGGCGATTGAGGGTATGTAGGGCGGCGCCGTCTCGGATGAGAGGCCATAGACACCAAACGAGTATCGAGGCGAAGATATAGCGCCATGTCAGAATGTCGAGCCCTTCTAGTCCTTCGTGATATGACCATTTAATCCACAGGGCGAGGCTGGCATACCCCGCCGCCGACGCAAGTGAAAACAGTGTGCCGGAAAGGGTGCGATTCATAAATCCCTATTCTTTAGCGATAGAATGAGATGGCAGTTTTTTGGGCGAGCGCATAAATTCACCCGGCCCAATGCCCAATTCGGTGCGGACTTCGCCGACGATATACAGCGACCCGGTGGCGCAAACCAAGCCCTGTGATCCTGCCAGCGCTATGCCCTGTCGCAAAGCATCATCAACGGTTGGTACGATCGAAATCGCTAAATCAGGACGGGTCTGCTGCGCTTTTGCCACAATTTGATCGGGATTTTCGGCGCGGGCATCTACCGCTTGGGTGACAATCAAGGTGTCCACGATGGGCAGCAGTTCTTCCATCATGCCGCTGATGTCCTTATCACCTTTTGCCCCAAACACCAACACCAACGGCCTAGCAGTGAATAATTGGGTCAAAGATTCAGCCAGATAACGGGCCGAGGCGCGGTTATGGGCAGCATCCACCATGACGATGGGGTCACGGTGGACGATTTCCAAACGACCTGCCCATTGGACGTTTTGCAGCCCTTTGATTTGTGCGGCGGCGGGTACCGATAACCCTGCTTGTTCGATGTGAGGCATCACGGCAAGGGCGACGGCGGCATTGATGGCTTGATGCTGACCGAGCAAATTGGTGGTGTAGGTCTTGGATTCACCCTCGACACCCAGCGCAAAACTTTGCCCATTAAGTGACGGGGGATGGATTTCCAAAGGCCAATCACGACCAATTACGGTTAATGGAGTGTGTTTTTCGGCGGCAATACGCTCAATCACGACTTGACCATCTTCTGGTTGTGGGGCGCTGACAACGGGGATGCCGGATTTGATGATTCCGGCTTTTTCGCCTGCAATCGCACCGATGGTATTGCCCAAGACGGCGGTATGGTCGAAGCTCAAACTGGCGATGACGGAGACAATCGGCTGCACAATGTTGGTTGAATCGAGTGTGCCGCCTAAACCGACCTCGATCACCGCAATATCCACTTTTTCGCGGGCAAAATATTCAAAGGCCAGCGCGGTGGTGGCCTCGAACCAACTTAGCCCTTCGACCTGTGCAAATTTTGGTTTCAGATCAAACACCAATTGGGCCAGTTGCTCTTGCGAAATCAACTGCCCGTTGATCTGGAAGCGTTCGCGGAAATCTTGCATGTGGGGGGAGGTGTAGAGGCCAACTTTGTAACCTGCCGCCTGTAACATTGCCACACACATCGCACAGACTGAGCCTTTGCCTTTTGTGCCTGCTACATGGATGATGGGGTAGCGGTTTTCAGGATGGCCCATAATCGCGGCTAATTGGCGGGGACGGTCAAGATTCAGCGCTTCAGGGGGCAGTTGGTCTTGGCGTTTGAGTTCGTAGTTAATGAAGCCATAAAGCGTGTTGAGGGCGTCGCTGTAGGTGAATCGAGTCATGGTGTTATCGCCTTTATAAAAAATGGCAGTCGCACAATCCTACACAAAATAAGCGGGAATTTACAGGGGAGGCGTGGGAAAAATGGACTTGGATTCTGCCCTGCCCTACGCTACACTGACGCCCCGATAACCCGTTAAGGAGTACACGCATGTCTATGTCAACTTTCAAATTATGGACAATGGTCGCGGCGCTGGTCGCGTTGGGTATAGTCGCGGCGGTCGGCTATGTCTTGCTGCAACCCCCCGGTGATTTGATTCAGGACGCGGGTTTTTCGATTAGCACCATTTCACCCAATGCCGACGGGGTGGATGATGTGGCGGTGTTCTTGTACACTATCGCACGTAATGCCCATGTTACGCTGGTTTTTACGCATGAGAATGGGCAGCGGTATCCGTTTCGGGAAAATGAAGGACGGTCACGCGGGGATTACAGCGTGGCGTTTAGCGGGGTGGTGGATGGCTATACCCTGCCTGATGAAACGATTGATGGCGTCGTCGAACGGCGCTTATTGCCAAATGGACGCTATACATGGTCGTTGGAAGCGCGGGATGAAGATGGCGACACCGCGATGGCAACAGGCACATTTGAGATTGTGGATGCCGATACCCAACTGCCCCTCATCCCCGCATTTGAGGTTAGCCCGACGACCTTTACTCCCAATCAAGACGGCGTGCATGACCGCGTGCGGGTGAACATATTTCTCCAAAAGGAATCTGAACTCGCGGTGTATTTGGAGGATAACAACGGAGTACAACGGTATCTCTCGGAGCGATTGCAGGGACGTGAACCCGGTGAGGCCGGCAATCACGAATTTGATTATGATGGCGGGGTGGATGATGGCTATGAGCCGCCTGCCGATGGCGAATACACACTGTATGCCGTCGCACAGGATGCGGTGGGGCAGCGGGTGGTACGTAGTAGTTCGCTGACGATTGAACAGGGCGGTCTGCCGTTGAGCGAAATCCAACCACAGGCGTTGGGGGTTTCGGTGTGTTTTACGACCCTGAAATGGGAGGATCGCTATTTTACGGATCATCTGACAGTGGGAGATTTGATTGAGAAGCCGGAATGGAACTGCTCTAATCAATCTACTGTCACCTTAGAACGGGGCGATTTGCTGGTGTTCCATCTGACTGTCAAAAATGTTGGAGGGACGCCAATTCGTACCTTTGGGCCATTCCCCGGTGCAGTCTATGAATTTTTGCAGCGATCTAGCACATTAGGTTATTTGGAGCCTGCCGGGACATTCCGGATCGGGATTGACTGCGACTCAGCGTTGAGTGACTACCCTTGGCGGTGGGCGATTGCGCCACAGGATGAATTGACCGAGGTGTTTGACGCGACCTCGAATGACACCTTTTATTATTTGCAGCCTGACCAAAGTGCGGAGGTGTGGGGTGCGATTCGCATGAATGAGGTGTATGAGGCGCAGAATCCACAAAACTGCTGGGCGGGCCTTATTCATGAAAAAGTTGGTATTGACCCCTTCCAAAATCGGGTGGGGGCACGCGAGGTTGAGATTGTGCCGCCAGCGGGTCAACGGGCGGAGTAAGCCGACCATGCAGGTAGATAATATTTAGAACACATGGTCTATGTATATAGATTATATAATGGCTATGCGTTAACGTAACTGCAGTTACGCTTAAATGGATGCCCATTATATGGAGTGAGGTGGCGTTGACCGTAATTGAGGGCAAATGTGTTAAATCCTCCGCCCCAATTTAGGAAAATGAACTATCCATTGCTTTTCGATTTCTGGCGTTCCCACTCGTCGCGCAGGATTCCATAGACAACGTTATCTTCAAAAACACCGTCTTTGAGATAATGGTGGCGGAATGTGCCTTCATAGGTCATGCCGAGTTTTTGCATCACACGCCCCGAAGCGGGATTGCGGGCATAATGACCCGCATGGATGCGATGCAGGTTCAGCGTTTCAAAGCCAAAATCGAGGCAGGCACGGGCAGCTTCGGTGACATAACCCTGTCCCCACAACGCCACCGCCAGCCAATAGCCCATTTCAGCGTGTTGATGACGCTGGTTAATTACCAAACCAACTGACCCGCCGATTTCACCAGTGGAACGGAGGGTGATGGCGAAGTTGACATTGACCCCGGCGACATAACGCTCCTCTAGGCTGCTAATCCAATCAACCGCCAACTGCTCCTCGTAGGGATAGGTGATGCTGAGGGTGTTGGTGGCGATTTCCGGAGCATTGATAGCCCATGCCAATTCGGGGGCATCTTCTAGGGTAAATGAGCGCAAAATCAAACGTTCAGTGGTGATAATCGGCAGGGGCATAATCGAAATCCTCTCAGTGGATAGCGGCGCGAATTTGGGCTTCGAGCAGAGTAAATGTCGTATCGGTCAATAATTCTAGCGAGCGCGGACGGGCAAACGGAATTTGCACCTCACGAATTAAGTGACCGGGGCGCGGACTCATGACCAACACCCGATCCGCCAAAAAGACGGCCTCGCTGATGCTGTGAGTCACCATCAGGACGGTGGCCTGTGTGGTGGCCCAAATCCGCAACAATTCTTGACCCATCTGCTCACGGGTCAGGGCATCCAACGCACCAAAAGGCTCATCCATCAATAAGACATCCGGCTCGTTAATTAGACCGCGTGCAATGGCGACCCGTTGGGCCATGCCGCCGGACAACTCGGCAGGATATTGATTCTCAAAACCGAGCAGGCCTGTCACATAGAGCATATGAGCCACACGCTGTTCACGTTCATTTTTAGCGACTCCCGCCAATTGCAGGGGCAGTTCGATATTTTCATAGACGGTGCGCCAAGGCATCAGGTTATCTTTTTGGAAGATCATGCTGATCTGGCGTTGGGGGCGATTGAGAGGCAGACCGCCAAACTGCACCTGACCACTGATTGGCTTCACCAAACCTGCCAAAATCCGCAGGAGGGTACTTTTGCCGCAGCCACTTGGCCCAATCAATGCGGTAAATGTCCCCGGCGAGAGGGCCAGCGAGACATCTTCCAGCGCAGGAATAGGCTGACCGTTGGCGGCGGTAAAGGTGTGGTGGATGTGGTTGGCGTGCAAAATGGCGGTCGGCGTCTGAATCAAGGTGTTACTCCGGCAAAAGGTCAGTACGATAGGCTTGGGTCAAATCTTCTAATGGATTTTCCAGCAGGCCCGTATCCATCAAAACGGTTTGGGTCTGTATCCATGCGTCGGAATTGGTCAGGCCGATGGTGTCCGATTTCCACAACTCCACTGAATTGATCAGGACTTGGCGCTGCGTAGCATATTGATCTTCGGGCAGGTCGGTCACATATTTGAGGCTGATGTCGAAAGCTGCTTGTGGATCGGCAATGGTGTCTTCAATGCCGCGCTGGATGGCCCGAATCATTTTTCGTACCAAATCCGGGTTGTTTTGCAGCGTTTCTTCATTGGTCACGAGGCCGTTGGCGACAAGGTTGGCATATTCCGAAATATTAAAGACCCGTACCTCATAACATTGAGAAATAGTCAGTGGCTCGTTGGCGACATAAACAACGGCGGCTTCGACGGTGCGCTGGCACATCTGGTCGGGGGCAGTAAAGCCAATGGGCTCAAGGGTGATGTCGCTTTCAGTCAGTCCAGCCGAGGTCAAGAAGGCACGTAGCCCGATATAACTTGCACCAAACGGGCCGGGGACACCGACTTTTTTGCCTGCTAGATCAGCCGGGGTGGTAATATCGGAATCGGCAGGGACAACCACACCCACCGGGAAACTGTGATACCACTCCATCACATAGACCAGTGGTTTGTTTTGGGCACGGGCCAAGATGACCTGTTCGCCGCTGATGATGCCGAATTGCAGGTTGTTTATCGCCAGACGATCTACGCCATCACTTTCGTTAAAGCTGTTTTCAAATTCGATGTTGATGCCTTCGGCGGTGAAATAACCCTTTTCGGCGGCGACATAGAGGGGGGCAAATTGGACGCTGGGGATATAACTCAAAAATAGGGTGACATTGGTGGTGCTTTCGCCGTTTGTAGTGGCGTTATCCTCCTCCTCATCGCGGGTTAGGATGAAAGCCGCAGCTGCGAGGACGACCACCATCAATAGGATGAAGAATGGAATCAGCCGTCGTGAAGCACTCCCCTTCTTCTGGACGGTCACTGGTGGTTTAAAATCACTCATACGAAAAGACTCCTTACAGTGGAAAAACAGGAAAATAAACTAGGGTTTGCCGGCTTTGCGCCAACCGAGCAGCGAGGTTTCCAACAATGCTACAAGGCTGTACAAGACCAGTGAAACACAGGTCAGCATTAATACCGCCAAAACAACGGTCGGGGTATCGGATATGCCACGCCCATACATGACGAGATAGCCTAGCCCCTCACGCGCCGAGACAAATTCACCCACCGCTGCTCCCACCACCGACAATGTAACGGCGATTTTTAACCCACCCAGTAGTTCGGGCATGGCGGAGGGGATTTCCAGATGGCGGAAGATTTGCCAGCGTGTGGCGGCATTGGCCCGCATCATCTCGCGTAGATTGGGGGAGACGTTGCGGATGCCGACAATGGTAGCAATCATCATCGGAAACCATGTGATCATGGCGGCGATGACTACTTTACTGGCTAATCCCGACCCAAACCATATGATGATTAGTGGTGAAATGGCGATGATGGGGATGGCCTGTAAAAAAATTAGATAGGGGGTCAGCAGGTAGTCGAAGATTTTGACACGGGCGATGATGTAGCCGAGGCCAGTGGCGATTAGACTGGCGATAAATAGGCCAGAGAGGGCTTCGCGCAGGGTTACAGCGACATGAGTGACCAGCGAACCATCGGCCCAGCGTTCTTCAAAACGCCCCCACACGGTATCGGGATGGGGGACAATGAAATCGGCATAATAACCGGATTCGGCCAGTAGTGCCCATGCCTGCCACAACAGAAGGCCCATGATTGGTAGCAATAACACACGCCATTCAATCTTGCGTAGCCAGCGCCGCCAAAGGGGTTGTGAGGGTTGCGGAGGTTGGGCCAGCGAAACGGCTTGGGTTGTGGTAAGAGACGACATCTAATGCCTGCCCTTCTGGGTCAAAAACAGATTGGAATATACCGGGGGCAAGCCAAAAAACACAACACAGGCAAATTGTTTAGGGTAGCTTAAGAACCCCAACAACCGCTTGTTGAGCAAGAATCGGGCTATGGACACCTTCTACCATCCAGACTGTAACTGTCGGCTTCGGCATTTGACCGAATCCACCGCCATCAAACGGATTGATGCACGGGTAGCGGGCTTGAGGATTATCACGAAGTCGTCCTCCTACCGCCGATCGGGAATTTCACCCTGCCCCGAAGGTACATTTATTCAATACATTATAACAGCGGCTGGGTGTGTGACCAAGCAGTTTGGGGAATTTTGATGAAGTTCTTATCAAAAAATGGAATTTGCACACTAAGGCCGTTGTACTGAATATAGGATGGGAAACCGTCAATTGTTGAGCGCGAAAAACAAAAAGGCGACTTGCTGACACGAGGCTAAAAGGTTTGTCCGGTTAATCAACCTACACAGGGTTGATGAAACGGCCTGAACAAGGGGCCGACGTAGGGACGCAACATGTTGCGTCTCTACCCAAAGCAGGGTAATTTCGCTTTCAAACCCCGGTACCCATGCCTTTGCCCGAATTACCGGACAAGCCTTAAAGCCGCCGTGCTGAATTTAGGATAGGAAACCACCGTCTGCGGGATATATGAACACAAAAAGGAAGCCCCTCATGTGTCGGCTTCCTTTTGCTACCCTACGGGTTCGGTGGAAGGTTATGACGGTTGCATGTCACTGGAGGGGGTGGTGGCATCCCCGGAACCAGAATCAGAGTCGGAATCATCAGCCGAGGTACGTTCGCAGGTGATATTCGCGCCGCCGATGGTATCTGGCAAACGATCCAGCAGACCTTGTGGGACGGTTATTTCAAACTGAATCGTGCCATCTTCGTTGGAGCAGGTGATGGTTTCCATATTGCCACTGAAGCCGTCACGACCGAATGGGAAGTTTGGCCCATCGCCAAAGGGGATTTCAATGTCGTCACCGAATGGGAAGTTCTGGCCGTTACCAAATCGCATCCCTTGACCATTGGGGCCAAAATTCATTCCCCCCATGCCGTCAAAGATTCTGCCGGGGTGTCCGGCGGCAAGGACGGCACTGACTTCGAGGGTTTCGCTGCCACGCACGACGGTGAGCGTTACCTGATCTTCGGCTTCATAGGCATAGAGCCGATCGGAGAGGGTGTGTTCTACGTCTACCTTGTCACCATCAACGGCGGTAATCACGTCACCGACCTGTAATCCGGCATCAGCGGCGGGGCTGTCTTCCACGACTTCAGTAATGAGTGCGCCATCTTCTACTGAGAGGCCTTCACTGGCGGCGATTTCGGGGGTAAGCACCTTAAATGCGACACCGAGTTGATAGCCCATTGGACTGCCAAATACGAAGGGTTGACCATCAGCATTACCTGAACGACCGGGGCGATTACCCCGTGGGCCAGCGGCACTGTTTGAGGCTTCGGCAAGGGTGGCTTCAACGGTAACGGTTTCTTCACCGCGCAGCAGGGTCACAGCGACGACATCACCGGGGGCTTTGGTCGAAATGTATTCGCTGAGTTGGGCGGGGGTGTCAATGACGGTTTCATCTACCTGTTGAATGATGTCGCCGACTTCGATACCCGCTTCGCTGGCTGGTGAATCCGGGGCAACCGCCATTACTTCGACACCGTTCTCGCTGGCGGCAATCTGGACACCCAAATAGGCGCTGGGGTCATCAGCTTGGGCGCGTACCCCCGATGTTGTGACCTCATCGCTGGCATATACACTCATCGCACCTACGCCAATCGCAACAACGGTCAATGCAGCCGCAAGATTGAGCCACAGGTGGTGTTTAGTTCGTTTATTCATAAGCCTGATTTCTCCTCATTTACATCCGTCTAAAAGTTCAATGCACCTTCTCCAGATACGGGACTCAGGCGAGAAGGGATATTGTTATCATAACGCGGGGGTGTAAACAAACTGTAAACGCAGTGTAAAGTGTGTAAATTGGTGGTTACAGCTTTTATATGCGACTAATCCGGCTTATCCGATTTTGATTTATGGCGGCCTAGTCGAATAACCGGAAAACTGGGGACAGTCTCGGCGTGGTGTACACGCATTATTTCAGGGTCAAGCGGCAAAGGCAGGCGCACGATGAAGGTTGTCCCTTGCCCGACTGTGCTGATGGCAGAAAGGGTGCCATGATGGGCTTCGGCAATCCATTTGGCGATGGATAGGCCCAAACCAACCCCGCCCTCATGCCGGGAACGGGCTTTATCCACCCGGAAAAATCGGTCAAAGATGTGCGGTAGGTCATCGGGGGCAATACCGACACCCGTATCCGCCACGCGAATTTCGACCCATTTATCGGTGCGTTGCATGTTCAGGCGGATTTCGCCATTTTCAGGGGTATGGGCCAGCGCGTTGGTGATGAGATTTATCAAAAGCTGTTTTAAGCGGTCGGGGTCGCCTAAAACGCGGATTTGGTCGAGGTCGCTGATAATCACACGGACATGGCCTTTACTCAAGACTTTGGCTTGGCTATAGACCTCTAGCAGGAGCGAATCTAACTGGACATGGGTTTGAATCAGCGGCATATGACCGACATCGGCTTGGGCCAGCATCAATAAATCACCCACCAACCGTGACATGCGTTGGCTTTCGCTGTGGATGGCTTTTAGGGAGGCGGGGTCGTGCCCAAAACGCTGCAAAAGTTCGACATTGCCCTGTATGGCGGTGATAGGGGTACGCAGTTCATGAGAGACATCGGCGACAAAACGACGTTCGGTATTAAAGAGGGTTTCTAGGCGCTCGACCATATGATTGAAGGTCGTAATTAACTCACCAAGTTCATCCTGTGGGCCAGTATAGGGAATGCGCTGGCTGAGGTCGTTTTCGGTTGAAATCTGATTGGCGGTACGGGTGACATTGCTAATGGGATGCAGGGCGCGACGGGCCAGCCAATTGCCGACAACTAGCGACAACATGAGAGCTACAACGATTTCTAAGGCTAGAATCTTGATCAGCCACCCCGTTGCGGAATCTACCGTTTCCATAGTTGAGGCGGCTTGGATATAGCCCACAATTTGACTGTCAAAGGTGATCGGCCTCGAAATAACCCGCAGGCGCGAATCGCCCCCACTGACAATGGCGCGAACTTCATGCGATTGCATTCCATTGGGGTCAAGCGGGGCATGGTGGGAGGCGAGATTGGGACTTTGGCTAAATGGAAACTGCGATTCATCCAGTGACCAGATTTGCAGATAGACATCCGCTGGGGCGATGGTTTCCAGATTGGGTGACATGGTATAAAAAACTTCACCCGTCGCTGCATCTACTTGAAGGGCCTCGTGAACTGTCCAATCCTCTACCCGGTCAATCACCTTGAGTAGATTATTGTCTACCTGCGCCCGCATGGTGTGGTTTAAGAAGCCAAACGCCACGACCGCGAAAATCGTGATGAGGCTGATCAATAGGCTAGAATACCAGAGGGTCAGACGCTGGCGAATGGTCATTAGTTGCAATCCAAATGGTGACGATTGCAACGATAGTAACATGCGAATGTTAGCTTGGGATGAGAACCTGCTGTATTGCCGCTAATCCTCACGAAGAACGTAACCCACACCGCGCACGGTATGAATTAGGCGGGACTCCTTTTCATCCTCGGTTTTTTGGCGGAGATAACGCACATAGACTTCGATGATGTTGCTTTCACCCCCAAAATCATAACCCCATACGCGGTCAAAAATGACATCGCGGGTCAGGACTTGGCGGGGGTTTCGCATGAATAATTCGAGGAGTTCATATTCTTTGGCGGTCAGATCAATTGGACGATTGCCACGAGTTGCGCGGTGTGTACCTGTGTCTAATGTCAGGTCAGCGAATCGCAGGACTTCTGGCCCGGAAACCGTGACACTGCGGCGTAGCAAGGCACGAACCCGCGCCATGAGTTCATCAAAGGCAAAGGGTTTGACTAAATAATCATCGGCCCCCGCATCAAGGCCCGTTACACGGTCTGGCACGGTGTCTTTGGCGGTCAGCATCAGGATTGGCACGGTGCTGGCCGTTCGTAAACGGCGACAGACTTCAAGGCCATCTAAACCGGGAAGCATCCAATCTAGTATGACCAAATCGGGTGGGTTGTCACGCGCAATTGACAAGCCACTTTGTCCATCGTAGGCAACATCCACTCGGAAACCCTCATAAATCAGGCCGCGCTCTAAGAACTGGGCGATATTGGTTTCATCTTCAATGACCAAAATATGCTCGGACATGGACAGCGTCTCCCCAACCTGCGAAAAATAGTCACTCATCACAACATGCATACCATGAAAACGTCTAAAGAATAGAATAACGCACTTTTGACGGCAAGGCGTATACAATTTTCATGAGATATTCATTCTTTGGCCTGCGAGACTAGTAGATTCATTGACGTGACAGACGCTTCGTGCTAGATTTGAGCTACGGTGGGTATATTATTGATTGAAATTATCACGCTTGGCAGCATACAATTAGCAGAGAGATCAACCTGATTTATCATGCAATGATTTTCCACTAGCGTCGTCCCCAACCCTTTTATCCGGCGGATGACATCAATGGGAGGTTCTAAAACCCTATGTCGCTTGAATTTATTTTTCGGCTCATTGGCATGACCATCTTTGCCGTCATCGGGGCGCGGCTGGGAGAAGGTTTTGCTGATGATATGAATCTGCCATCCGAAGCGAACAGCCTGCTCTTTTTATTGGCGGGGGCGCTCACGGGTCTGTTGATTACGCCTTGGATCACCACGCGACCAGCGGCAACAGCACGACGAGCAATTATTCAAACACGGGCCGAAACCTTGGTTACGTCAATTTTTGGGCTGCTGGTGGGTCTGGTTTTGGCGGCGCTGTTGGCCCTGCCCCTTTCGATGCTGCCTGATCCGGCGGGGCAATATCTCCCCACGATTATGGCGGTGGTGACGGCCTATTTGAGCATTATTCTGTTTTCGCTGCGGGGACAAGATATGTTCTCGATGGCGGGGGTGGCCGGACGCGGTAATATGTTTGGTCGCGCCTTCCAATCCGGTGAAATCTTGCTGGATACGAACGTGATTATTGATGGACGGATTCTGGATTTGAGCCAGACGGGGTTTGTCTCGCAGAAATTAGTTGTACCCCAATTTGTGGTGCGCGAACTGCAACATATTGCGGATTCTAGCGACACTCTGCGGCGTCAGCGGGGACGGCATGGTTTGGATGTCCTGAACAAACTTCGCCAAGAAAGCAAAGTTCCGGTTGAGGTGATTGACGAAATGCCAGCCGAGGGCACAACCGTAGACGAAAAATTGGTGATGCTGGCGGCTGAACGCAGTATCCCGATTATGACCAATGACTTTAATTTGAATAAGGTCGCGGCGGTACGAGGGGTGGCGGTGCTGAATATCAATGATCTGGCGATGGCACTGCGACCTGTTTATTTGCCGGGTGAGGTCATCAATCTTCATATTATTCAGGAAGGCCGCGAGGAAGACCAAGGCGTGGGTTACTTGATTGATGGGACGATGGTGGTAGTTGAAGGGGGTAAGCGGTATCGTGACCGCACGATTCCAGCCCGTATCACCCGCTATATCTTGAGCAGTGCTGGCAAGATGTACTTTGCCCAACCAGAGCCACAGGTAAGCAAATAGGCATCTATTCAAGTCGTTAGATATGAAATTTGACAGGATGGGCAGAACACCCATCCTTTTTGATTAGGCGATCTGATTGATAATCAGGGACACCACGATCATGCCAACAAACAGCGCAAATGCCAATACGCCCATGCTGCGGAGGTCACGCAGAACATAGCCATATTCATGCGAAAGTTCTTCCTGACTCATCGTGCGCTTTTTGGCAGAAGAGCGGATGATCACGTTTTCGCCTTTGTTTTGGCTGGTGCTACTTTTGACCGAAGTCTGATTGGGGGTTGAAGTTGAAACAACGGGAGCGCCCCCGGCCATTTCTCGACGGGCACGTTCCAGCGCGTCTGAAGAAATATTTGGCTTCCGTGTCGTTTGCTTTTTAGCCATAATTTTTGTTCTCTCTATTCCACAATAAGCGGCGCTATTGTATCAGTTCTGCCGTGACAACCCAACGGTGAGTATCCACTTGATAGGGGTGGCAGGTAATTAAGGTGACAATAGCTCCCCGATCAGGATGCAGCACCTCAATGAATGTGGGCAATACTTCGAGGCTCTCTTTGACCTCATAGGTATATTCCTTGCCATCCCCTGCGCGGAGATAGATCAAGTCACCCACTTTTAGCTCGGAGAGTCGGCGGAAGATTTGACCATAAATATCGTTATGACCTGTTAGGACAACATTTTGACTGCTGCCGGGGAGACCACTTCCGCGCATATGCCCGATGCCTCTTTGGAGCGTTTCCCAATCGTCCCCGCTAAAAATACTGGCGTTATTCATGGCGATGGCTGGAATCGTCAGCGAGACGGGGTCTTGGAGTGTGGGTGGAGCGCTTTGAACCGGGGCAGATCGGGCTTGTTGAATCAGGGCCGATTGTGCATTGGCCGGAATTTGTTTGGCGTTTAGAACCTGCACCAACTCATTTTCATTAAACTGACCATCGCTGGTGTGCCCCCCCGGTAGAATCAGCAGGGAGGGATAGAGTTCTGGCAAGGGCGTTGGGGTAGCGCGGCGCTCAATGGCAGCGGCCTCATATTCTTGCTGCGTTTTATCGGTGTTCTCTTGAATAATATCGAGGCCGATAAAGGCTTTGTACAGGATGTAAATCAGTCCAATAAACGCTACCACCTCTACCGCTAATAGTGCGCGATTGGCAATGACACGCCAGCGTTCTTTTTGGGGGTTCGCCTCGGCAGTCGTTACCTTGACCACGCGATTTTTGGGCGGGGCAGGCTTGGGCTTGTCTTCAATGAACATGACTTCATCCGATTCGATGATGTCATCTTCAAAATGGGGTTTTTCCGCGGTGATGTCATAGGTAACGGGGGTAACAGGTGCCGGAACCAGCGCGGAGGCTTCGTGCTGCTGCAAGACCATCCCGTTTGGCACAGGGGCGATGAGGGCACGCGGGGATAACTCGTCGCCCTCCTCAGTGTCTATTTCGGATGCTGGCAGTGGAATTGCCATCATACGGTCTTTGCCCTGCCCGTCGCGGAATCGCTTCATGCGTTCTTCGCGCTTGCGGATGGCGAGAATTTGCTCTAATTCTTCAATGGTGAGTTCGTCAACCGTTCGCTTATCCCGGGGCATGAATACTCCTCAAGGCTAGATTTTGGCAGCCACCGCAAAGACTTCGCGTTGGAAAAACCAGCGCATGGGAGGCCATTTAAACAATACCACCCGTGTTGCCGCCAAAATGAAATTTTCATGACGGTGTTGAGGCGGCGAATCCAGCCACACTTTGCCGTCAAAACCCGCCGCACGCAATGTTTGTTTCATGCTACGCCACGACTGTTCATTGACATGTACATCTTGATTGTGATCCACCAAAAAGGCACGCGGGTTTTTGGGATATTTTGCACCCTGCCCCATCAAACGGCGGACTTGACGCACCACCGGATAGGCGTAGCGGTCATACCAGATGTTGGGTGCGGTGTGGATGATAAATCGCCCATCCGGTTTTAATACACGGTGAACTTCCAACATGGCTTGGTGCAGTTCCCATGGATGGAGATGTTCTACCACATCGAACATCAAGACGCGATCAAAATGGGCATCGGGGAAAGGTAGGTGTTTGGCATCGGCCAGCGACACCCCAATTTTGCCCGGTTTGACGGTCTCATCTTTATCCAAGAGTTTTTTGGTGAGTTGCAGGGCGACAGGTGCGTAATCAATCCCGTAGGCATCGGCCCCCAAGTTGGCGCAGTGGAGCAAAATTTCACCACGTCCACAGCCCACATCCAACACTTTCATGCCCGGTTCAACCGCAGCCAGTGCAAAGGCGGCTTTTAAGCGGCGCGATAGATGTTGACCTTCGGTAGTGAGATATTCATCGAAGCCCTCACAAGCGGTTGTAAAATATTCTTCGGTATAGAGCGAGGGTGAAACCGGCTGCTCACGTTTGGTCTGGTCAGAAATCACGAAATCCCTCAAAAAGATATTCTGTCTAGCGAATAATCAATCCATACCATTATAGCGTCTTGTGCAAGGGTGTGGCGAGATGGGGAAAGTGGAGTAGGAAAGAACGGAGGGAATGGGGAGGGCTGTAGACCCTGCCCATTCCAGCGTTTTGCAATGCCGCAATTAGGAAGGTTTGACTTCGATAACAGCGCCTTCGGCTTCCAGCTTGGTTTTGGCGTCGGCAGCGGCTTCTTTGGAAACGGCTTCCAACAGCGTGCCGGGATTTTCGGCAGCGGCCTTGGCTTCGGCCAGACCGAGGGTGGTCAGGCTGCGGATGACCTTGATGACGTTGATCTTCTTGGGGCCAGCGTCCTTCAGGATCACGTTGAATTCGGTGGGTTCTTCGACGGGTTCAGCTTCGACAGCGGCAACCGCGCCCATAGGCATTGCAGCCATCATCGCCATTGGAGCAGCGGCGGTAACGCCCCATTTTTCTTCCAACAGCGTCTTCAGTTCAGCAGCTTCCAGAATGGTCAGGCTGCTCAGTTCGTCTACGATTTTAGCCAGATCGGCCATGATTAATCTCCTTATAGGTTAAAACTTTGAAATTGGATAGCTAAGTTTACGATAATGGTATTAGGCCGCTTCGGAGCCACTGTGTTTTTCAACATAGGCTGCCACGACACCGACCACATCACGCTGCGGTTGTACCAACAGGCTGACCAGCGTGGACATGGGTTGGGTAAGTAGCCCGATGAGGGAGGCCCGTAGTTGGTCGAGTGACGGCAGTTCGGACAAGGTCTTCAACTGGCCTGCTTGGAAGACGGATGTTTGAGCAATCGCGCCTTTCAGGATCAGCAGTTCGTTGTCTTTGGTGGCGTCAATGAGGGCTTTCACCGTTGAGGGCAGGTCTTTATAGGCAAAGCCTACCGCGACAGGGCCGGACAGCAAATCTTCTGGTACGGCCATACCCACTTCTTTGAGGGCAATCTTGAAAAGGGTATTTTTGGTGACGTTATAGCTCGCTCCGGCTTCACGCAGTTTTCCGCGCAAGGTGTCAAAGCGGGCCATGCTCATGCCGCGATACTCGGTCACAATCAAGCCCTGTGTCCGTTTGAGCATTTCGACATACTCAGCAACGATTTCTTCTTTGCGATCTTTCTTGAGTGGCAAGGTCTTTTTTCCTCCTTCCCGTTAAAATTTGGCTCTCGAAAAAATTCAATCCCCTGACCAGAAGTTGAAAAGCAGTAAAAAAGGTCTTTGCAGACAACCCGCAAAGACCCATAAATTTCTAGCAATAATGCTTTATGGTCTTCACCTCGGCGGGCTGTGAATTTAAGCACCTTGTTGATCAGGCGCACCTGCTGTCTGTGGCAAAGGTATTTTCAGTTTTCAAGCCGCGCAAATCATAGCAGTTGGCTTTTACCCAGTCAAGGTTTGAATCCAATCCAAAATTGTGTTTTCCATTCACCTTTGCCTTATAATTGTCTCAAATGGTTCAACCTAAATTACTCTTCTTATGCAGGAACATCGTCATGACACATTCCAACTTACCTGAGACCGTCCCACCATCTAAACGCACATGGAGGCGGTTGATTAGCGGTTGTGCGCTGATTATTTTGCTCCCCATTTTGTTCATAGTCTATTGGTTTTTTATCCGCGATGTGGAGGCCAAAGAAAACAAACTCCAATTTGCTACTCCCGTTCCCCAAGCACAAGTCTACATAGTGACCAAAGACGATTCACTGCTCAAGTTCACGATTATTGAGCGAATCAACGGCACGATTGACATTAGCGGTGAGAATTTCATTTTGAAGCCGACCACCGACGGAAAATGGCAGTTGGAAGCCAACCTCCAAATGGATGGGCAAAGTACCAAGACGGCTCAGGGGGAATTTTGGGATTTTTTGCTCAAAGTGGGCCTCAAAGCCGATGAACACCCTTATGGACGATTTATCGCAACTAGCACTGAAACCTTTGACGATTCCACCGCTTTCCCTGAACAACCCGTGACATTGGTTGGTCAATTGGAAATCAGCGGGATAGTCAATGATTTTACAATTAATGCAACGATAAGCCTGCAAGATAGCGTCTTGACGGTGAATGCTACGCCGACGATTGACTTGAAGGATTTTGGGGTTAGTTTCCCTGAACAAATTGGCAGCAGCGAAATGGCGACGGAAATTACGGTGATGGGCCATCTCGCCGAGAGTACCGGGTCAACTGAAGCGACTCCAGCTGATTCGACCAATTAAGAACGATTGACGACAATCTTTGCTCAAAAAAATCTAAGAGAGTTCAAGGGTCATTCTTATGGCAGACAATGTGTGTCCTCACTGTGGTTATGTCAACCTCAAACGGGCTGTTTTTTGCTTTGAGTGTGGCACTGCACTGGAGCAAAATAAACCGATTAAAGGCATGAAACCGCGCCATCAAACTGATTTGGATGACACGATTGAGATCAACATCAAGGATACCGATCCGCAGTTGGGTATACCCCCCACGATTCAAGAAATTGCCGATGCCCGATCTACAAAAGAACTTGCGGCACAATATCATGATTTTCTGAAGTGCCTACGCTGTGGCAACGACAACTTACCGACTGCCGATGTCTGTCAGCGGTGCGGTGCGGTGTTGATGGTGCCGGATGAAAACTATGGTCTGCGCTTAATGGTCAGTGCGCGTTCGAGTGTTGGACAAGTGCGCTCCAACAACGAAGATAATGTTGGCCTTTGGGCACGCGGTGGGATTATTTTGGCGCTGGTTGCGGATGGTATGGGGGGCGCGGCGGCGGGTGAAGAAGCCAGTCGTTTGGCTAAAGAAGCGGTGCAAGCGGATTTCACCGGGGCACTGCGGGGCAGCGAGATTTTGCAGGAGTTGACTGAAGAAGAAGTTCAGCAAAAACTGCGCGATGCCCTCTACCACGCCAATGAAGCCGTCTTGGACAAAATTAGCCAAGATAAGAGCTATCAGGGTATGGGGACGACGGCAACCATCGCATTTGTGCGGGGCAACCGCATTATCGTGGCGCATATTGGTGATAGTCGGGCGTATCTGGTGGATGGCGAACATGGCTGGGTGCATCAAATTACTGATGACCACAGTTTTGTCGAGGTATTGGTGGCGTCGGGGCATATTACCCGAGAACAAGCGAGTATCCACCCCATGCGGAGTGTGCTGTATCGGGCATTGGGTCAGGTAGATGCGGTTGAGGCCGATTTGTATACCCAATATCTCAAAGCCGGGGACTGTCTTGTCATGTGTTCCGATGGCCTGACTCGGCATCTAGATGGTGATGATATCGGCGATATTGTGCGGCGGGTGAGTGACCCGGAGGCCATTTCCCAAGAACTGATTGACCTCGCCAATGTACGTGGGGGGGAAGACAATATCAGTGTGGTGGTGGTCAAAGCTGTATTGGATGAAAGCACCGTTCCACTTGAACAATTGGTGGTTATCAATATCGAAGATGAACGCCCCCCTAAATCCAACGATAATTTATTCCAGACGGCCCAATTTGGCTCATTTAATTTAGACGAGATTCTCAATTCGCCGGATGACGAGGACACCACTGAAACATAGTGTCAAAGCGTGGCATCCCAATTATCGCCACTTGGTGTCAAAACGTAGAGTATTCGTACAGATAAAATTATTGGTAAATAGGGTAGGATTTTTAGCCTCGTAACTGAACGTATTGGAGTGGCATGTGGTGATAACTCGGAAACTTCGGACAACATTGATCTTGCTGTATCTGGTGGCGATTTTTGCTGGCAGCACAGCGACTTACGCGGTGGACAAACCCGAAATCAAAATGAGTGCCTTTGCTGGGCCATGTGATAACGACCCCAATGGCCCGGATTGTCAGGGATTTATGGCGGCACTGCCCGGCCCACCCGTTGAAACCATCGGGGTCAATATGGGGGTAGTCGGCGGCTATGAATTTCTGCGCGTCGAAATCACACCAGCAGTGATCTATGATGGCCCGTATGGTGGGACAAAAGTGCTATATAGCATCATGGATGGCTATCAATTTATTACGCCCCGTCAGCATGTTGGCCCTTGGGTGGAAATTAATCCGGGGGAATGGATGCATGAACGCCATTTGACCAAGATTGACCCCTCGTATTTTCGCGGGGTGGTGATTACTGGAGCGCCCGCCATGCCTTGGGGGTGGATTTTACGCACGCATTTTGCCTCAGAAGTACCGGGGGGCGCACCCGTCCAATTAGAGGAACGTCGGGTGGGTCGCTACAGCGTCGTCAATATCTATGCTATTCAAGTCGTAGATGGCCTCGCGTGGTATCTGGTCGGCCCATATAAGTGGGTGGCTCAAACGATGATGGGGGTCTACAGCCCCATTGCGCCGCCCGGTGGTGTGGGGTCACGCTGGGTCGGGATTGACCTGTATGAACAAGTGTTGATCGCGTATGAAGGCGGCACACCCGTTTTTGCGACGCTGATTTCATCGGGATTGCCGGGATGGGATACCCGCGCCGGGGTGTTTAATGTGTATGGTCGCCAAATTAATGCGCCGATGAGTGGGGCGGAAGGTCGGGATGATGCCTATCGCCTCGAAAATGTGCCGTATGCGATGTATTTTGATGGCGACATCAGCCTACACGGGACGTATTGGCATAATGGGTTCGGCTATCGGCAGAGTCATGGTTGCGTCAATTTGACGGTCAGCGACGCGGCATGGCTGTGGGATTGGTTGGGCAATGGCTCGGTGTATGTGTATTACAGCGGGTCGTATTGATTCAAACAAGAGACACGGGGCTAAAGCCGCCGTGCTGAATCTAGATTAAAACACAACCCCCTCGCCCAATCTGGTTTGAGGGGGCTTTTATTTTATTCTGGTACGACGGCGATACATTCAATTTCGACCAAACCGCTGAGGGGGAGGTCATTGCCACCAAAGGCCGAACGGGCGGGTGGGTTGGCGGGAAAATAGCGGATGTAGACGCTGTTCATTGCCGCGAAGTCGCCGATGTTATGCAAAAACACGGTCACTTTCACGATGTTTTCGAGGGATGTTCCGGCGGCTTCCAAAACAGCCTTGAGATTGAGAATAGCGCGTTCGGTTTGGGCTTCGACGCCGCCCTCAACCAATTGTTTCGTTTCTGGATCAAGCCCCAACTGACCTGCCGTAAACACAAATTTGCCGCTGGCGAGGATGCCCTGTGAATAGGCAGCTAAGGCGGGGGGCGCTCCGGTCGTTTTGATGACTTCGCGTGACATAATGATTTTCCCTTTCGGATTAACTGATGAATGGCCCATTTTCGCGGTTAAGAATATCCAACAATCGCTGACGATTAAAGGGTGGTAGATTCGGTTGAGCGATTAGTTCATCCAGTGGTTTGAAGGCGACCTGATCTACTTCAATGCCATCGGGCCGTATTTCACCACCTATAACGCGACACCCTAACACCAAGTTCACGGAGCGAAATTCATCCCCGTTTGACAGCGTGCCAATGGTGAGGGCAGGGTCGCTGATTACGCTGATAAGACTGATTGGCTCAACCTCTAGGCCTGTTTCTTCACGGGTTTCACGGATGGCGGTGGCGCTGCTGCTTTCGTCCAAATCCGCGAGGCCGCCGGGGATGTCCCAATAGTGGCGTTTTTTCTGATGGGCGACCAGTAATTCACCATTTTCGTTAAAGGCAGCTGCTCCTGCTCCCGGCAAAATGAGCCGTGCTTGACCGACATATTCACGCATAGTGGAATAGAAGGGTCGCAGATTGGGGCCGGAATAGAGTTCTTCAACATGGGCTTTGGTTGGTTGGGTTTCAATAAAATGCAGCATTTCCTGATAATGGATGGGCAGGCGGTGGCGGATTTCTTCGACCGGGCGGAAGCTGGCCTTGAGGGTTTCGCGCCCATCTACCTTAATGTTGCTGGATGTGGCGCGGCAGACAAAGGTTGCACCCCACTGCTGCACCTGATCGCCGTTGGGATAGAGCAGGTTGTAACGCGGATGGCTGTAAATGCCGATTAGTCGTTCAACGGTACACTCGATGCCTGTTTCTTCAAAGGTTTCGCGGCGGACACAATCCAATAGGCTTTCGTCCGGTTCCAATGCACCACCCGGCACACTGACCCAATCGAAATCGTAACGCTCTTGGACAAGCAGGCGGTTTTCATCGTCAAAGACAAAGGCATTGGTATAGACCAGATAGATTAATTGATTGCCGACATGCGAACGTAACCATTTGATATAGCCGTCGGCAAAGGATTCTTGAGACATGGATACTCCTGAACATGGCTGAATTCGGTACAACTATAACGGGCGATAGGGATAGCGCAACCCCCTTTCAATAGGCTATGATGTGACTCAGTACGGTTCTGAGGATACAAGGCATGATTACTGAAAATTCGCTTGAGGGCAATGTCGAGAGAATCACCTATTACAGTGCCGACACGGGCTACTGTGTGCTGCGACTTGCCCCGGATCAACCCCCCCTTAATCGGCGAGGTGAAACACTCATGACGGTTGTTGGCACAATGCCGGAATTGCAACCGGGGGAACGGGTGCGCTTTACGGGACAGTGGACGAATCACCCCGTACATGGTCAACAATTTAAGTCCGAGACAGTGACGCAACTACGTCCTGCGACCATTGAGGGAATTCAGCGTTATTTGGGGAGTGGTCTCATTCGCGGTGTGGGGGATAAGACCGCCAAAAAGATTGTGGATTTTTTTGGGGCGGAGACGTTGGATGTCCTTGACCGGATGCCGGAAAAAGTGCGCGATGTGCCGGGAGTGGGCAAACATAAAGCCGGATTGATTGCAAAAGCGTGGCAAGAACAGCGCACCATTAAAGAAGTGATGATTTTTTTGCAAGGGCACGGCCTCAATACTTCGCTGGCCCTGCGCATCTACAAGACCTATGGCGACGATTCGATTCAGCGGGTGCAGGAAGACCCTTATAATCTGGTCAAAGAGATTTATGGGGTCGGCTTTAAGACGGCTGACCGATTGGCGCGTGACTTGGGTCTACCCATTTTCGCGCCCACCCGTTTGACCGCAGGAATCGTCTATGCGCTGAATGATGCGACCAATAATGGGCATGTGTTTATGCCAACTGAGGAATTGCTCAAGGTCGCGGCGGAACTGCTCGAAGTTGAGGAAGGGCTGTTGGATGAGGCGCTTAACCGGCTGTGCAATTCAGGCGAAGTCGTCTTGGAAGATTTGCCAGCAGGTGAGGCCGATATGCCAACCCAAGCCGCCTATCATGCCGCGATGTATTACAGCGAAAAAGGGGTTGCATCGCGCCTGCATCGCATGATGGATACCACGACCAGTCGTCTGCAAAAATTAAGCCTCATGCCACCGGGTAAATGGGACATGCTGATTGCCAATATCACCAGCGAGGGCGGGGTGGCACTTTCCGAACAACAAAAACGGGCGGTGCATATGGCGCTGACTAACAAAGTGGCGGTTTTGACAGGCGGCCCCGGTACAGGTAAAACGACCACACTCCGCACAATTATTGGTATTTTGGAAAGCACCGGACATAAATTTAAACTCGCCAGCCCGACCGGACGTGCCGCTAAACGCTTGGCGGAGGCGACGGGACATCCAGCCCAAACGATTCACCGCCTGTTAGGATTCGCTCCAGCGGAGGGATTTACCTATAACGAGGATAACCCCCTCAATACAGATATGGTGGTGGTGGATGAAGCCTCCATGATTGATCTGGTGCTGTTTTATAACCTGCTAAAAGCCCTGCGACCTGAAACCCATTTGTTGCTGGTAGGGGACGTGGATCAATTACCGAGTGTTGGGGCAGGTGATGTGCTGCGCGACATCATTCGTAGCGCCATTTGCCCGGTCAGCATCTTGGAAACCATTTTTCGACAGGAGGGGGGCAGCATGATTATCCAAAATGCCCACCGCATCAATCAGGGCCAAACACCGGATACCAGCAATAGCAGCAATGATTTCTTTTTCTTTGCGGAAGAAGACCCCCAAGAAGCCGCCCAGTTATTGGTAGATATTGTTCAAAATCGCATCTCGCAGAAATTTGGGCATGACCCGCTCGATGATATTCAAGTGCTGGCCCCAATGTATATGGGCAAAATCGGGGTGAACGCGCTCAATGATGCCTTGCAACAAAAACTGAATCCACCCGGACGCAAAGCCGAAAAATTATTGGCGGGGCGGTTGTTTCGGGTTGGGGATAAGGTGATGCAGACCCGCAATAATTATGAGAAAGAGGTGTTTAACGGCGACATCGGGCGTGTTCATAGTATTGATATGCAAGAGCATGTGCTAAATGTGATGATTGATGGTCGCTTGATTATGTACGATTGGCTGGAGGCAGATGAATTGGTTCATGCTTTCGCTATTTCCGTCCATAAAAGTCAGGGGGCGGAATATCCGGTGGTGGTCATGCCGATCTTAACGCAGCACTATATGATGTTGCAGCGCAATTTATTGTATACCGCCATCACCCGGGCCAAGAAAATGGTGGTATTGGTGGGTACGCGCAAGGCCATAGCGATTGCGGTGAATAGTAATGAGGTGGCGCGGCGCTGGAGTGCGTTGGCGTGGCGGTTGGGAGTCTAAAGAATCTCATACATAAATTTCACAATTTATTCATGAATATTGTATTGATTTTTACCAAGAACGAATGATATAATCAATACATCATCAGCAATTATGCAATAGGAGCGATTTAAAATGCTGTACATGCCACGTGAAAAAGGCCAAGGTCTCGTTGAATACGCATTGATCCTTGTGTTGGTCGCCGTCGTCGTGATTATCATTCTCGTCCTGCTCGGCCCAGCCCTCGGCAACATCTTCTCGTCAATCGTCAGCGCGCTGTAATTCCGACGATCCTAACGAAGCAGCCTCGGCAACACCCGGGGCTGTTTTTGTTTCCCCAAATTCCCTAATAATGGACACTCCGGTAAAATAACAATCGCAAAATGAAAGGAGGCGGCATCTAGACAAGATGCGTAGATTATTATTGCTTGTGGTTTTTTGTTTAAGTGTATTGGTGGGGTGTGGAGGGGATGATGGGAAAAAATCAGAACCGCAGCTAGACCCCAATACCGATGCGGGACGCGGGGAGCAGGTTTTTAAGACCAATTGCGCGACCTGCCATGCCGTTAAAGGGGATCGGGTGGTGGTTGGGCCATCATTGGCAGGGGTAGCAAATCGCGCTGACACCCGCATTGATGGCCTATCCGCTGAGGAATACATCCGTGAATCCATCATCTATCCCAACAGTTTTACGGTGCTAGGATTTCCTGAAGGGACAATGCAGCAAAACTTTGCAAATCAATTAACGTCCGATGAAGTCAATTATCTGGTGGCCTATTTGATGACGTTGGATTAAGGGAGATAAGTGTGGCAGGGATTCAGAAACGACTGTTTGCCTATTTTATGGCGCGGGTTCAAGACGATCAGGTGACGGCAGATCACAAGCGGCGCTTATTCAAAGACCTGTCTGGCACTGTCTTGGAGATTGGCCCCGGTGCTGGCCCGAATTTGGCTTATTTCCCATCGGGGATTCGCTGGATAGGGGTTGAGCCAAATCCGCATATGTATCCGTATCTGCACCAACAAGCCGAACGGCTAAAATTTCCGGTGGAACTACGTCCATTGGATGGAGAACGGCTACCCGTTGAAGATGGCAGTATGGATCATGTGGTCAGCACGCTGGTGTTGTGTTCAGTGCCGAATCAAGCCAATATCCTTGCCGAAATTGTGCGGGTGTTGAGGCCGGGGGGACGGTTTGTATTTTATGAGCATGTTGCCGCACCGCATGGGACAGGTTTACGCCGTTATCAAAAAATGCTCAATCCAGCATGGAAGTGGTTTGGCGACGGCTGTAACCTAGACCGTGAAACATGGGCCACCATTGAAGCGGCGGGATTTAGTGAGGTGCAGATCGAGCATTTCCGAATGTCGGAGGGCTTGGTTGCGCCGCATATTGCAGGTTTTGCTATTAAATAGATTTTTGACATCTAAGGGGGAATTTATGTTAGACGAGTCGAATCAAACCACGACCCAAAAGCGCCGCCTACCCCGCTGGGTATGGGCCTTTTTTATTTTGTTTGACCTGTGTATTTTGTCCATCGTGATTTTGGCACTGCTGCCCATTGAGGAAGACGCCAAGATCGCCCAAGCTGATTGGGGCGTGGGGGCGAATAATATCGAGCCTTCATGGACGGGCCTACAACGCGAATGGCCTGAACCCAACGGCGAAGTAGACCCCGCGATTGCCAATCTGGGGTATCAACTATTTTTTGATCCGGTGCTGTCGGGCAATAACGATTATGCCTGCGCCAATTGCCATCATCCTGATATGGGATTTAGTAATGGACAGACGGTGGGAGTTGGGCCAGATGGTCAGGAACTTAAGCGGAATGTGCCGACCTTGTGGAATGTGGCCTATAGCGATTCATTTTTCTGGGATGGTCGGGCCAGTAGTCTTGAGGAGCAGTTGACTGTTCCACTGACGGCTGAAAATGAGATGAACCAAGACCTTGCGGAACTGGTCACCGAGTTGGAAGCGATTGAAACCTATAAAACCCAATTTGAGCGTCTATTTGAGGATGGCATCACGGCGGATAACGTCGGTGTGGCCCTTGCGACCTTTGAACGTACATTGGTTAGCAACAATGCGGCGTTTGATCAATATGTGGCGGGGAACTTTGACGCCCTGACCACTCAGCAGCGGCGCGGCCTCGGTATTTTCCGTTCGGCGGGGACACGCTGTTTTGAATGTCATGCCTTGCCTGCCTTCGTGGATGAAAATTTCAAGGTGGTTGGTGTGCCGGATAATGGGACAGATGACCGGGGAGTCGGGGATGCTTTCCCGGATGGTCAGCCGTATGCCTTCAAAATCCCAACACTGCGGAATGTGGTGCTGGATGGTCCGTATATGCACAACGGCTACTATACCTCGCTGGAAGAGATCATTGATTTTTACAGCAAGGGTGCAGGGCGTGGGGTTGGCTTTGAAGGCGCGGAAGTGGATCGGTTTGTCGCACCGGGGTTCACCCTATCTGACCAAGAAAAGGCCGATGTCGTGGCGTTCCTTTATTCGCTTACCGATGAGACCCTGCCCGAAGATATGCGAGATGGATTGAGCTATGTAGATGAGACCGGTCATATCATCATCCCGACCAGCGTGCCCTCTGGCGCAGAAAATTTGGTTGAGCCAATGGATAACCCGGCCCGCGAGGTATTGGCACAAGTGCAATCTGAACCCAGTGAACGGCCTGATTGCAAGCGTGACGATGCCGCCAAGACGGTAACGGTGCGCGATGGTCAGACGATTCAGGAAGCAGTGGATTGCGCGGTACAGGGAGATACCATCTTAGTGCCGCCGGGAATTTATCGAGAGCGTGTGTTGATTGATCTCAGCGACATCACCCTGCGCGGTATAGTGGATGAACCGGATAGTTGCCCGATTCAATCACCGGAAGCGATGTGGCCCGAAGGCGATGCTGCGCCGAATTGGCCGATTCTGGAAGGGGATATTGATGGGGACGGGGTACGCGACTTAACTGACGGGGTGATCGCGTCCGGCAATAATTTCCGCATGGAATATTTCGTAGCACAGAATTACACAGGCAATGGTGTGTTGGTCGAAGGGGTGCGCGGGGTGACGCTGCGGCATTTGTTCACAGCCAACACGGGTCTGTATGGGGTGTATCCGGTTCGCAGCAATGATGTTTTGGTGGAATGTACCGTCGTGACCAAAGCCACCGACGCCGGAATTTATGTGGGCCAATCGCAAGATATTGTGGTTCGCAATAATCTGGCGTATGACAACCTGACGGGTATTGAAATCGAAAATTCAGTCAATGCCGATGTGTTTGAGAACGAGACATGGAATAACACGGGTGGGATTCTAGTGTTCTTGTTGCCGAACCTCCATTCGCGGGTGTCGGAGAATATCAAAATTCACGACAACTATATCCATGACAACAATCGCGGCAAAGACGATGCGACCCCCGGCTCAATCGTTGCGGATGTGCCAGTTGGGACAGGTATCTTGGTCATGGCAACCGACCATTCTGAATTCTATAACAACCGCATCGAAGATAATAAGAGTGGTGGTCTGGCGATTGTATCGTTATATCAAGCCTACGAAGAAAATGAGATTGGCGACATTGGCCCGTATTCGGAATATAACCATGTCTATGACAACCAATTCAAGAACAACGGATATGATCCGAGTGAAGAAGTAACCGACGCAGGGCTACCCGGTTCGGATATTTTGTGGGATGCTACTGGATATGGCAATGTGTTTGATGAACCGGATGCCAAAATGTTCCCGCCCATTCTGCCCGGTGATAATTGGCCCGACTTCGCGCAACGGGTCATCTTCCAAGTGTGGAATAATATCGGGAAGCTGCTTGAATAGCACTATCACTAAAATAAACTAGAACGATAAGGAGGTGATGAGCCTCCTTATTTTTTTAGCCGAGATGCTGGCGACAAAAGGCCACGCTGTCCTTCAGATTTTGGCGGATAGTCGCGTCATCTTGGAAGCCGAGCGAATCGGGATAGAGTTCCAAGCAGACCGTCCCGGCGAAATTATCTTTGGATAGCCGTTGCAAAAAGCCTGCTAAATCCAATTCGCCTTGATGGGGCAGACGATGTTCGCGACCATCCTTGTAATTGCTCAGGTGGATATGCCAGACGCGCCCCTTGGCGGCTTCATAGGCTTCGAGGGGTTTGACGTCATGGGTGGCCCAATGGGTGGTGTCGAGGGTGAGGTATTCGTTTAAGTTGGCCCACTGCTCAATGCCTTTCCAATAGGACGGGTCGGCTTTGAGGCCCATATATTTGACAATCGGGATATTTTCTACGGCGATTTTGATGGGAGTGGTTTTTTGGAAAGCGGGTAGTTCCGTTTCAATCCAATGCTTGACTGATTTAAAAGGCGTTTTCCATGGAAACCAATAGCGGCGTCTGGGAGTTTCGAGGGCGGTGCGATAGACACGTGGCGGATTGTGAATGACAATGGCCTCGGCCCCGACCTCTTGGGCAAGTTGATGGGTTTGGTGGATGCGGCCCAAATAGTCACCGCGATTTTGCCAGCCCATCAGGTGGACGCTGAAGGGGGTATGGAGGACGAGGGTCGGGATGCCATAGGTTTGACTCAGTTTTTGGAGGTAGCCGGGGTCACGGGTACACCAGCGGTCATCACACATGACCTCGATGCCGTCACAGCCTGCTTCGGCGGCAATTTCATAACAGTAGGCGATGTCGTGGGTGTAGAGTGACCCGGTAGAAAAAATCAGACGTGCGGCGGACATTTCTAGATGCCTCTTTTGGTGTGGATTGATTTTATAGGATGCAAACTTGGCGCTAGTGTAGAAAATTCAGTGAAATTTAGTGCTACGTATTTTACACGCCCCAATAACGATTCCCCTGCCCTTTTTCGCCGATACAACTTATAAGAAAATTTACTCGTGATAATAGACTTTATCACTAGGTAATCGTCTGCGCCGATTGCCGTAGATGATAACTGGCCGTTATCGGGGAAATAAAAAGAGGCCGGGTTGTGAAGTCGGCCTCTCGGAAAGTGCTAGAGATTGGTTGGTTAGCTGCGTGGGCCGCGATCACCGCCCCCGCTACGATTACCGTAGTTGCCACCACCACCGCCACGACGATCACCACCACCGCCACGACGATCACCACCGCCACGACGATCACCGCCGCCGCCGCTGCGACCACCGCCACCACCGATGCCCCGGTCATTTTGACGGGCTTCTTCGAGTGTCCATCCTTCGAGGACAGCTTGACGGCTGAGGCGTACCTTGCCAGAACCCCGGTCAATGTCGGTGACCATGACCATGATTTCATCACCAACGTGGAATTCATCACGGATACGTTCGACGCGCATGTCGGAAAGTTGGCTGATGTGAACCATGCCATCGGTGCCGGGTAGGAATTCGACCCATGCGCCGTAATCTTCGATGCGGGTGATCTTGCCGGTGTAGATTCGACCGGGTTCGGGTTCCTCAATCAGGCCCAGAATCATGTCGCGGGCACGTTCAGCACCGGCGGCATCCACACTGGCGATAGAGACCAACCCGTCCTCAGCAATTTCGATAACCGTGTTGGTGGCTTCTTGAATGCCACGCACAGTCTTGCCGCCCTGACCGATAACCGCACCGATGCTTTCCACGTTGATCTTGACTGTGATGATACGTGGGGCGTAGGGGCTAAGTTCGGCGCGAGGTTCGGGAATGACACTCTCGATTAAATCAAGGATTTCGAGGCGGGCGTCCAACGCCTGTGAAAGGGCGCGACCCATGACATCATGTGGAATACCACCGATCTTGATGTCCATTTGGAGGGCGGTGATACCCATGCGAGTTCCGGCAACTTTGAAGTCCATATCGCCGAGGTGGTCTTCCATGCCCTGAATATCGGTCAGAACGTGGTATTGGTCACCCTCTTGGATAAGGCCCATCGCAATACCCGCGACTGGACGCTTGATTGGAACACCGGCATCCATCAATGCCAATGTGGAGGCACAGACTGACCCCATGCTGGTGCTGCCGTTGGAGGACATGACTTCGCTGACGACGCGCACGGTGTAGGGGAATTCTTCTTCAGAAGGGATGATGATACGCAGAGCATTTTCGGCCAGCGCCCCGTGTCCAATTTCACGGCGTTTTGGCCCACGCAATGGGGTTGCTTCGCCAGTGGAATAGGGCGGGAAGTTGTAATGGTGCATGAAGCGTTTGTTATCTTCAGGATGCAGACCATCCAACAATTGGGAATCCCGCGAAGTGCCCAAGGTGCAGATGCCCAACACTTGGGTTTGACCACGTTTGAACAAACCTGAACCATGTACACGCGGGAGCAGACCGACTTCGGCGGCGAGGGGGCGGATTTCGGTCAAGGAGCGACCATCAGGCCGAACGCCATCTTGGGTAATACGGCGGCGCACTTCGGTTTTGACCGCTTCGGAGATATAGGCACGAATTTCGGAGGCCGAAGTCGTGGGTTTTTCTTTTGGCTCGTCTTCATCGGCAAGCACCAAACCACGATCATCATCGTCGAGCAGGTCAGCGACGACCCGTTCTTCGAGATCACCGAGGGCGTCATTGCGTTCGCCTTTTTCAACGCGGGTCGCAATGATTTGGGCGATGTCTTGACCGACGCGGGCCATCACCCGATCACGCAGGGCCGAATCTTTTTCGGCTGAGGCCATTTCACGTTTGGGCTTGCCGACCGCCGCCTGCATTTCTTTTTGCAGGGCGATGACAGGCTGCATACTTTCGTGCGCCAAACGCAGGGCTTCGAGCATGGTGTCTTCGGGGACTTCGTTGGCGGCACACTCGACCATTAAAATGGCGTCGGCTGTACCTGCCACGCGCAGATCAAGGGCGCTGTGTTGCATTTCGGGAATGGAGGGGTTAACCACCAATTGCCCGTTAATCAGGCCAACACGCGCACCCGCAATCGGGCCGTTCCAAGGAATATCACTGATGGTGAGGGCGGTGCTGGCAGCAATAATGCTGAGCATGTCCAATTCCACGACCTGATCGTGGGAGAGAGACATCACGATGACCTGTACTTCATTGTGCAGGTCTTTGGGGAACAGGGGGCGCAGGGGGCGGTCAGTTACGCGGGAAATCAAGATGCTGCGTTCACTGGGACGACCTTCGCGGCGTAGGAAAGAACCGGGGATGCGTCCAACTGCATAAAGGCGTTCTTCATAATCTACACTCAGTGGTAGAAAATCAATGCCTTCGCGGGCATTGGAACTCATTGTTGCTGCGCAAAATAGAACCGTGTCACCCATTTGGGCCACGACCGCTGCTCCGGCTTGTTCCGCGAGCTTACCTGTTTTTAAAATGATTTCTTTATCGCCGATGTGGGTCGAAAAAACCTTATCGGCAGGCATCACACTATGGACCATAACGTTTTTATCAGTTCCTCCTCAATCGGAACATTTCTCGCGCTGCCTATCTGTTAGGCAAATCAACTTATTATAATGCAAATAAGCGCACGATACCCCATCATGCACCGTTTTGTGCCGGGGGCGTGCGCCCGATTTTTTGAAGTATAGGGGAACCCAATGGGTTCAATTAGCGACGCAGATTCAATCGTTGGAGAATTTCCGTGTAGGCATCCGCATCTTTGGCCTTCAAATACTTCAATAAACGACGACGCTGCCCTACCATTTGGAGCAGACCGCGACGGCTGTGTTCGTCGTGCTTATGGACTTTCAGATGTTCGGTCAGATATTCGATGCGGCTGGTCAGAAGGGCGATTTGTACTTGTGGGGAACCCGTATCGCCTTCGTGGGTCGCAAAACTTTGAATGATAGACTGCTTGTTGTCTTTGGTAAGCGCCATGATCTCGTTAAATTCCTTAATCAAACACCCGCTCAAGGCAGCAGGCTGATTTTCGATTGGTTACATCCTGATGAATCAAAGGGTCGTAAGGGGAAAAGACCTACTCAGGATTGTGTTCGGCATTATAGCAGAGGCCTATTGGGTTGTGTAGGGTTGTTTAAGACGGGTACAATGAGCGTGACTTTTTTGTACCGTTGCTGTTATTCTTGTAGAAAACCACTTAGCTTTTTGCAGACATGGAGGCAATCATGGGCCTATTGGAGGGCAAAGTCGCCCTTGTTTTTGGGGTGGCGAACAAAAATTCAATTGCGTGGGGGATTACGCAAGCCTTTCACCGCGAAGGGGCGACACTCGGCCTGAGTTATGCCGGGGAGTCGTTGGAAAGGCGGGTTGTACCTCTTGCCGAAACGGTCGGGGTAGACTTTGTTGTGCAATGCAATGTCAACAGTGATGAAGAACTTGACGCGACATTTGCAAAAGTCAAGGAACGCTTTGGTAAAGTTGATATATTGGTACACTCGATTGCCTATGCGACCCGCGAAGACCTCGACGGGTTTTTTGTAGACACCTCCCGTCAAGGATTTATCACCGCGCTCGAAACCTCGGCCTACAGCTTGGTGGCTTTGGCAAAACGGGCTGTGCCCTTGATGCCCGAAGGCGGCAGTATCATAGCCTTGAGTTATTATGGGGCCGAAAAAGTTATACCCCATTACAATGTCATGGGAGTGGCAAAATCGGCCTTAGAATCGAGTGTGCGGTATCTAGCGGTGGATGTTGGCCCGAAGAAAATCCGGGTCAATGCGATTAGTGCTGGACCAATCAAAACCCTTTCAGCGGCGGGGATTGCGGGCTTTCGCAAAATGCACCGCTTGGCAGAAGACGTTGCGCCGTTACGTGAACTGGTTTCGCAGGATGACGTGGGGGATGTTGCGGTATGGTTGGGGTCACACCTCAGCCGTATGGTAACAGGCGAAACGATTTATGTGGATGCGGGCTTGAGTGTTCTCGCTATGCCGATGACCGAGGAAGATTTATAGGCACTGATTTTCAAGGGGCGGTCTATGACGAACCGCCCTTTTTATAATTTTGACTCAACCACTGTCTGATTTTTTGTACAGCGAATAGGAACTCTAAACTCAAAATCAGTACAAAAACGACAATACCCTGAATGCTTTTAAATCGGAATGGAAAACCACGATAGAACGTCTTGTTATTGAGGTCAAAAATCGTTTTCTGGTGGGCTTGTTCGACAATATGGATACCATCATTCGTTTCAATCACAGCGAATTTTTTATTGGGTGAATCGCTGAGTTTATTTATTGGCCCAAATTCACCACGATATTGCTCGGATAAAGCATCATCTACAGTAGTGTTTGGATTTAAGCCATACCAATCGGGCTTATGAATTATTGAGTAATCAAAGGTTTTTTCATTGATATTGAAGCCCGTATAATTATCGCCGGGAAAATCGCTACGAAACACTATTTCCATTTCATCAGGTGACCATTCTGGGCCAGTGCAATACGTAGAGCATTCAAAAAGCAACGTCTTCTGTTTGGTTTCAACATCAACTGAATAGAGGCTGCCCCAAGCATTATCCATGTAGATAAGTTTCCCATCGGATGACCAATCAAACCCTGCTGTGGCATAGCCTAACATCCAAAAATCACGTTTTTGAATGTCGAATAGGTAAACACCCGATTCTCCGGTTAATAACAACAGTTCATCATCTGACCAATCGTTTCTGGCCTCAAAGAGGAATTTTTGACTATCCGGTGACCAACTATTCGGCACTAGATAAATAGTCCAGATTTTTTCTGAACTATAAGGGCCAATTACCAATAAAGAGAAGCCGAGATAACACGCGATCAGCAAAATTAGGCAATGCGCCATGATCCACAAAACAAATTTCATTCTACGCATTCTACTGCAATCGCCGCCATTTCTCCCGATTGACCACAAACCGCACCCATTAGTTTACCTAAATTACTCCGAATCAGTACCGAAATCCATCTATTCATTTGGGCCCATATGAGGATGGCCTTTTGATGATTTTTTTCTCATTATAATAGTGGATGATTGCGAAATGGGATTTGTGACAACGTTGGTGTCTTGCCGCACTTTATTTTCGGTGGTATATTGATAACGGCGTAGTTTGGTAACATAGTGTGTGCCAATCGCAATTGTAGGTTTTATCTTCTTGCAGATTTGACATTACCCCTGAATTTCAACTATTATCACCAGATGTTAGGCGCACTCATCTGGGATGGCAGCACTTGAAAGGAGCGCTTGGAGATGGCGAAATCGCGGACTGAATTGATGGTGGATCGTCTGCGCGACCTCGCATCGGGTACACCGGATATCGAAGCATCGGCAGTCGTCAGCGTAGACGGCTTGATTATGGCCTCCGCGCTGCCCGCAGGTGTCGAGGAAGACCGTGTATCGGCGATGTCGGCGGCCCTAATTGCACTAGGTGAGCGTATCGCGATGGAACTGGGACGTGGCTCATTGGAGCGCGTGTTTGTTCAAGGCGACAAGGGTTATGTAATGCTGAGTGCGGTGGGTGAAGAAGCCGTGTTGACGATTCTGGTTCGCGCCAATGCTCGTCTCGGCCTCATCTTTTTAGATATGCGCCGTGCGGCTGACGATTTGAAGAGTCTGGTCTAGTGGTTTTTTGCGAGTGAACTTTTTTTCTGCACCACAGTTGCAACGATTCCGCCAAGACAGCAATCAAATAATCGGCGGTTAATTTAAGCACCGAACACAACGGGGAGCGACCAAAATGCTCCCCGTTGTTCTTTTTTATAGTTCAACCCGTAAGTGAAGGAGTTCTGATTTTCCATGCCCCGCTATATTTTCTGTACTGGCGGCGTTGTAAGTTCTGTCGGCAAAGGTGTGACGGCTGCGGCGATTGGTCGAATTTTGAAGGCACGCGGGCTAAAAGTCGCCATCCAAAAACTTGACCCCTATTTAAATGTTGACCCCGGCACGATGAGTCCCTATCAACATGGCGAAGTGTTTGTCACGGTGGATGGGGCGGAAACCGACCTCGACCTTGGTCACTATGAGCGTTTTACCGATGAAAACCTCGATCGGGCCTGTAATGTGACCACCGGGCAGATTTATAGCGAAGTGATTGCCGCTGAGCGCCGGGGGGATTATCTGGGTGGGACGATCCAAGTCGTGCCGCATATCACCAACGAAATTAAGCGGCGGGTACATCTGGTAGACCGCAATGACGATCTGGACGTGGTGATTGTTGAGGTGGGCGGTACGGTTGGCGACATTGAAGGCCAGCCATTTTTGGAGGCGATTCGCCAATTACGCAAAGAGGTCGGGCGCAATTCGGCCCTGTTTGTGCATGTGACCTTTTTGCCACATATCGGCGCGACGGGGGAACTCAAAACCAAACCGACCCAACACAGCGTTCGTGAATTACGCAGTATCGGTATCCAGCCACAGGTGATTATTGCGCGGGCCGATTTTGAGGTTAGCAAAGATATGTGTGAGAAAATCGCGCTGTTCTGCGACGTTGACCCCGAAGCCGTGATTCCGCTGGTGACCACCGATAATCTCTATAAAATTCCATTGATTTTAGAGGATGCAGGGTTGGGGGAGTATCTGGTCAAGGCGTTGGAATTGAATACGCAGAAGCCCGATTTGACCGAGTGGCGGCGTATGATTGACAAGATGACCCGCGCCAAAGACCCCATCCGGATTGCGATCGTCGGCAAATATGTTGAACTGCACGACGCCTATATGAGCGTTAAAGAAGCCTTGACCCATGCCGCAATTACGACCAACCGCCGCTTAGAAATTGAGTGGATTCATTCGACTGACCTTGAACGTAACAAAGGCTTCGATCAGTTGGAAGGCGTGGCGGGGATTGTTGTCCCCGGCGGATTTGGTGAGCGCGGCGTCGAAGGCAAGATTATGGCGGCGCGGTATGCCCGTGAGCGCAATATCCCCTATTTAGGATTATGCTTGGGGATGCAGGTCATGTGCATCGAATTTGCGCGGCACGTCTTGGGTTATGAGGACGCCAATAGCTCGGAATTTGAGAACAAGACCGACCATGCGGTGATTGATTTGATGCCCGACCAGCGCAGTATCACCAAAATGGGTGGGACAATGCGCTTGGGGTGGTATACGTGTGATTTGGCGGCAGGGACAAAATCGGCGGTGGCCTATGGTGATACCCGCATTCAGGAGCGCCATCGTCACCGTTTTGAATTTAACAACGCCTATCGAGAAGAATTTGAAAACGCGGGTATGGTTTTTAGCGGCGTAAGTCCCGATGGGCGCTTGGTTGAGATTTCAGAAATCAAAGATCACCCGTTTATGGTCGGCAGCCAATTCCACCCCGAATTTCAGAGCCGTCCCAATCGCCCTCACCCGTTGTTTGTGGCACTGCTGAAAGCCGCGACTGATTATGACCAGCAGGCGCATCAAGATGCCAAACCCAAAGTTAAAGGGACATTGACGGCAAGCTAGGGAGAGCATGAAACAATGGATAAATGGCTGGAAAAATTTTGGGGGGAGGTGTTGAGCCGTGACCCCCAACGGATTTTAGCCGCGATGGGCAGTATAAAAGATGCCGAAGAACGCGAGGCAATTATCACCCACTTGCGACGAATGGCGACGGAAGATGGGTGGCTTGAACCGCAGCGTATTTCTGCCGAGTCCGCTTTAACGGCACTTGGCATAGATTCCTGAAATGTTTTTTCTGTTGCAAAGCTAAAGAGGTCAGAATCAAGACCTCTTTTTTAGTACCCTATATATATCTTCCCTATGCTTTATCTGTCGGTTCAGGAAAAGTATCAAAGGCCCTCAAATCGCCATTCAATAGCATTTGTACTTTCTCCTTTTGCTCAAATATTCTTTTCACCCGTTGAATGTAAAACAAAATATCAAAAGGTGCAGTCGGTAGTCTTTGCTCATATTCTTCGTCTGTTAAACCGTCATGCCTGATGAATTGATACAGAACTTGCCATTCACAAATTTCCAAAAAAGTTCTGATGACGGGGTCCTCGACTGATGCAGTGAGATCCTTGGCTGCTTTTACATTGGTGAGCAAATCTGTCATTTTCATGAGATTCTAAGCCCCTTTAAGTCATTCTTTACAGAGATTTTAGGCTATCTAAGTGACCTTTTGTACTGCATGTAGCATAAAATCTATGTTTCCAAACTGCACTATTCCACCGATACTTGGAGAGATCTTGGATACCCGTGGATACATTAACATATAGCCTTCACTGGTTTCAATAAGTACCCAACCTCCCTCCATGAAACTATCTGAAACGCACTCATAATTATCCGAGGATTGTGAGGGTCCCCAATCAAGATCAATGATCTTTCCTTCCCAAAAAGCGCTTTCTATGACCTCCTCCTCCGGTGGGTAGTAACGTACATTTTTCTCCTCCAAGTAAAATGGGGCCAGAAAGAATGTATAAGTCTTCCCTACTTGCAGGTGACCGCTGCTAGGTCCCATATCGGTGATTTCTAATTGTTTTCCGCTGCGAGTTTGGACGTGCAGAACCCTGTCATACACGACGTCTTGGTAAGTAGAACCCTCAAAATTACCGGTGAGTATCCCTTGAATGAAGTGTTGCACAGGGCCTATCCGCCTATCTTTGGGACGATTCGTTAGAATGGGAAATCTTTAATGTTTTCACCAGCCAAGCCTAAATGGATGCTTTCCTTTTGGGCAAATAACTTCTCCATCAGCTTTACATAGAACAACATATCTACAGGTGTTTCGGGGAGTTGTTGCCGATATTCCCCATCACTCATTTCGGGTAATTTCACAAATTGCATCATGGCAAGACCATGAGCAAACTCAACAAGCTGTTTAACAACAGGATCGGTAATTGCCCGTGAAAACTCATAAGCCTTATCTGTGTTTACTAAGAGATTGATTTCCATGCCGCCCCCTATAGATTAGAAATTTGGCTACTTACACAAAACTCCACATCTCCAAGTGTTCCCCATCCGCTACCTCCACACACATCACATACTTCACTTCCACTTATTCCAGTACCAAAACAGTTGGTGCATTGGAAAGTAAAAATATGCAAACGCCATCCTTTTTCATCGTCTTTCAAAAGAACTGCGAGAAAAGGGTCAGGTACATATACAAAGATTTTTGCGATATCGCCTACGATTAAAGGCCGAGACAGTTTAAATTCTTTAGCCCTGATAGGTTGAATAAGGCTTGCTCGGTCAAATCTCTCAGCCAAATATCCTGAGTACGTTTTGAGAAAGGTCTCAACAGAAGTTTTGTCATTGGGCCATTGCGTAAGGATTTTCATCAGAACATCGCTTGGATTTTGCATTGTTTTCTACTCCGGAGACAAGTTTCAATTCTATTTTAGTGCAAGTAAAAAATTGAATGGTGATTTGATTCGCGTTATACTCAGACCCTATCACTATTGAGCAGGAAGTTTGGGAGAAAAATACATTATGCGCGAAGCTGTTATTGTTGCTGCATCTCGCACCGCCGTTGGGAAATCTAAACGCGGCACGACCCGCAATTTACGTTCGGATGATATGGCGGCGGCGGTCATTCAAGATTTGATGGCTCAGACCGAGGGCAAACTCGACCCGATGCTGATAGACGATGTGATTATCGGCTGTGCTATGCCAGAAGGGTCACAGGGGTTGAATTTTGCCCGCAGTATCGGCATTTTGTCCGGCTTGCCTGTCGAAGTGCCCGCCCAAACGGTCAATCGGTTTTGCTCCAGCGGCCTGCAAACCATTGCATTGGCAGCGGAACGCATTATTGCCAATGGCGCGGATGTGATTATCGCAGGCGGGGCGGAAACAATGAGCCTTGTCCCCATGTCTGGCTTCCGCATTAGCCCCAACCCAACATTGGCGGTTGAAGCTCCCGAAGTTTATATGAATATGGGCCTGACCGCCGAACAGGTGTCGGTGGAATTTGGGATATCGCGGGAAGATCAGGACGCCTTTGCTGTCCGTAGCCACCAACGCGCCGCCGCTGCAATTGATGGCGGGAAATTCAAATCGCAGATTGTGCCGCTGGAAGTGATCGAGACTGAATATATCCATGGCGAACGGGTGGAACGGGTTATCCAATTTGATACCGATGAACACCTGCGCCGTGAAACGACCCTCGAAGGCTTGGCGAAATTGAAGCCCGTATTTAAAGAAAAAGGTACGGTGACGGCGGGTAATTCATCCCCTCTCAGCGACGGGGCCGCTGGGGTGATTATCATGGAAGCCAGCACTGCCGCTAAATTGGGCCTTACACCATTGGCGCGTTTTGTTGGGTTTAATGTCGCCGGAGTGCGACCCGAAATCATGGGCGTCGGGCCAATTCGGGCTATCCCACGCCTGCTGGGTCGTACAGGGTTGCAACTCGCTGATATTGATGTGATTGAACTCAATGAGGCGTTTGCGGCACAGGCATTGGCGGTTATCCGTGAAGTCGAACTCGACCCGGAGCGCGTCAACGTCAACGGCGGGGCGATTGCGTTGGGGCATCCGTTGGGTTGCACAGGCGCGAAATTGACCGTGCAATTGATTCACGAAATGAAACATCGCAACAGCAAGTATGGCATGGTGACCATGTGCATTGGCGGTGGTCAAGGCGCGGCGGGGATTTTTGAGAATTTGAATTAGACCCTATTCCAAATTCTGAAATTCACGAACGTAGTCCAAAGCGGGCTACGTTTTTTATTTAGAATTCGATCTGCACCGGGGTGGCGGTGGGAATGGGAATGGTTGGGGATGGCGTAAAAGTTTCCGTATTGATAGGTGAGGCGATTGGCGTTTGGGTGTAACGCGGCGTCGGGGTCAAGGTGATGGTTGGCAGGGGTGTAAAGGTGCGGGTGGGGCGGGCGGTGGGATAACGTGCTTCGAGTACCGATTCGTGCATATACCCGTAGTCGGGAAAAGCATCGTTCGGCGTCAAATTCACCACAAACCATTCGTCAGGGGCATCGGCATTTGGGAAATCTATTGGATTGGCCCGTCCATAAACGCAAACCTCGCCCTCAAAACGCACGATGGTCTTGCCCTGACAGCTAAATTCAGGGCATTCGCGCACATTGGCGGATGTGACATGCACAAAAAAGATTTGGCAGGGCGGTAAGGGTGTATAACTAGGGAAGATAATCAAGGTGGGCCGATTTTCAGCGGTGCCGGTGGCATCTGCCTGTTCGGTTGCCTCGGCAAGTGTTTTGCGTCCTCCCTCCTCCAAAAAATTTATCAAGCCCGTCCACAGCATATAACCGCCGAACACCAAGACAGCGGCAATCAACATCACGGTAAGGGGGGATGGGCCTCGATTGCGACCATAGGAATATTTGCTCATATTCCTTATTTTAACCGCCGCCGCGCCAAAATGCTTGATACACGCCTGACAATTACCTGACAGTCACTCGATTATTTGAGATTTAGTAAACGATAGGCTTGGACGGGTTCACTTTTTCCAGCGAGGCGTAGCGGATTTAGGGCCTGCACTTCGACATCATCCGCCACTTGTTGATAGGTACTTTCGGTGATGACGATTTGCCCACCCGGCGCTTGCTGCTGCAATCGGCTGGCGGTGTTGATCGTATCGCCAATGACGGTGTAACTCATTAACCGCTGTGAGCCAACATTGCCGACAGCAGCCTCGCCGGTGTGAATGCCGATGCCGAGGCCGAGGTTCTTGATACTGGGTGCGGTTAGGCTTCGCTGCAATTCAGCAAAGACCTGCTGCATTTCGACCGCCATACGCACAGCGTTAATCGCGTCATATTCACTGGCGACGGGTGCACCAAAAAAGCCCATGATTTCATCCCCGACATATTTATCGAGTGTGCCGCGATATTTGAAAACGATGGGGGTCAACTCCGAAAAAATACGATTTAAAACCGACACCACCTGTTTGGCGGGTTGGACTTCGGAAAATGAAGTAAAGCCGCGAATATCGGCAAAAAATACGGTAATCATGCGCGATTCGCCGCCGAGTTGAAGATGACGGTCGGGGTCGGACAGAATAATCTCGGTGATGTCCTCATTCACATAACGATTGAGGATTTTGCGCAGCAGGGCATTACGGATTTCAACTTCGTCGTGTAGTCGTCGTATCCGCAAAAGAGACTTGACCTGTGTCATCATAATGAGCGAATTGAAGGGCTTGGTCAAAAAAGCATCGGCTCCGGCCTCAATCGCTTTGAGTTTATCGGGGTCGGCTTCGAGGGCGGTCACGACCATCACTGGGGTCAAGCGGGTCAGAGGGTCACTTTTGAGGCGGGAACACAGTTCATAGCCGTTCATTCCCGGCATATTGACATCGAGAATCACCAATGAGGGGACTTCTTGCGCGGCGATTTCGAGCGCCTTGGCTCCGCTGTTGGCAGTGATTACCCGATAGCCGGAGGTCTGTAGATAGGCCTCAACCACTTCACGGTTCATCCAATCGTCGTCCACCACCAGAATATATTCGTCACGAAACGCCGGGATTTCGGTCGTTGAATATTTGATTTCGCGGGAACTGGCTGTCGGATTCATGGACAACACCTATTGAAAATCTTAATGGTAGTTTACATTTTAAATAAAAACGACCCAGCTGCGCGAATCTCGCACGGACTAGGTCGTTAATTGTTAGAATCTTTTCGGTTTCAGCCTAGCGACCGTTCCGCTGGATGGCTAACTTCACTTCGCCAATCGCACGGGTGACTTCAATCTCACGTGGGCAGGCGGGTGTGCAGTTGAAGATGGTACGGCAGCGCCACACACCGGACTCCTCCGACAGGATATTGAGACGCTCTTGGGTTGCCCCGTCGCGGGTATCGAAGATAAACCGATGGGCATTGACGATGGCGGCTGGCCCGACATATTGACCACTAGCCCAGAAACTGGGGCAGCTGGTCGTGCAGCAGGCGCACAAAATACACTTGGTTGTATCGTCGAAACGGGCGCGATCTTCGGGGCTTTGGCGGCGTTCACGACCATCACCGGGGCGTGGCGTGGCAGGCATGAAATAGGGCATGACGCTGCGATAGTGATCAAAGAAGGGTTCAAAATCTACCACCAAATCTTTGACCACTGGCAGGCCCAAAATCGGCTCAACCTGCACCTGACCGCCATCTTTCAAATCGAGCGCCTTAACCAGCACCTTGCAGGCCAGTTTGTTGACGCCATTGATACGGACAGCATCCGAACCGCAGACCCCATGAGCGCAAGAACGACGGATGGTCAGTGTGCCGTCTTGTTCCCATTTGATACGGTGCAGCAGTTCCAAGATACGATCAGTGGGTTCAACATTATCGAGGGTATATTCCCCCCAATAGGGTTTTTTGTCTACTTCCGGGTTAAACCGCCGGATACGGAATTTGACTTTCATGAACGGTTCTGCTCCTCGATTCCCAATATTTAGTAGACGCGCTCGGCAGGTTGATAACCCAATGAGAGGTCAACCGGACGATCATGAGCAATACGAATCTCGCCTTTTTCAGGATAGGCCATCGTGTGTACTAAGAAATTCGCATCATCCCGCTTGGGATAATCTTCGCGGCTGTGGCCTCCCCGACTTTCCTTGCGTTCCATCGCGCTGAGGGTGGTGATTTCGGCTAAATCCAACATACAGCCGAGTTCCCACGCTTCCAATAGGTCGGTATTGAAGCGCATCCCACGATCATCAACCGATAGATCGTTTTGATAGCGGCTCTTCAATTCACGGATGGTGTCCAACGCTTTTTGAAGGCCGGGGGCTTCACGGAACACACTGACATGATCCATCATCACCTTTTGCATTTCCTGACGGAGAATGTAGGGCTTGGTCTTGCCGGAACTCTGGCGAATCCGTTCAATTTCGGCGACGATCTTGCCCGCAGGATTGGCTGGTAGCGGCACAAAATCGGCCTCACGCGCATAATCCGCCATCGCTTTGCCTGCTTTGCGACCAAATACGATCAAGTCGGTGAGGCTGTTTGTACCGAGGCGATTCGCCCCATGCACGCTCACACACGCCACTTCACCCGCCGCATAGAGGCCGGGGACAACGGTTCCCGCTCCGCTACTTAGGACGGCTGCGTTAAGATCAGTTGGGATACCCCCCATGCCATAGTGGGCAGTGGGTTGAATTGGAATGGGCGACTTGGTGGGGTCAATGCCGAGATAGGTATGGCAGAAATCGGTGATGTCGGGCAGTTTGGACAGGATATAATCCGCATCAACACGGCGATCTTCACCCGCTTCGGCGAGATAGCGATTGACCGTTTCGGGGCGCACATCCAGATGGACATAACGTTTGCCACCGATACCACGTCCGGCTTGCACTTCCAAATAGATCGAACGGGCCACTACGTCACGGCTGGCGAGGTCTTTGATGGTCGGGGCATAACGTTCCATAAACCGTTCGCCCTTGTCATTAATCAGAACACCGCCTTCACCGCGTACGGCTTCGGTAATCAGCAAACCAACCGGGTAGAGGCCGGTGGGGTGGAATTGGAAAAATTCCATATCTTGCAGGGGTAATCCCGCCCGCCAGACCAATGCCGGGCCATCACCCGTCAGGCTGTGAGCGTTACTAGTGGTTTCCCAGATACGACCCCAGCCACCTGTCGCAAAACAGACGGCCTTGGCATGGAAGACATGAATTTCGCCGTCATCAATGCAGACTGCGGCGACACCACAGACCTTGCCATCATTGGTAATGAGGTCAACGGCTTGATATTCATCAAAAAAGGTCACTTGCTCTTTGATGCAGTTTTGATAAAGGGTCTGCAAAATCATATGCCCCGTGCGGTCAGCGGCGTGACAGGCACGGCGGACAGGTTTTTTCGTTTGATTATTGGTATGCCCCCCAAAACGACGCTGTGAGATGGTGCCGTCGGGGTTGCGGTCAAAGGGTAGCCCCATCAGTTCCAATTCAATCACGGCGTCAATGGCTTCGCGGGCCAATGTCTCGGCAGCATTCTGGTCACTGAGATAGTCGCCGCCCTTGACGGTATCAAAGGCGTGCCATTCCCAATGGTCTTCATCGAGATTAGCAAGTGCCGCGCCGATACCCCCTTGTGCGGTTCCGGTATGGCTGCGGGTGGGATAGAGTTTGCTTATGACGGCGGTTTTGGCACCACGACTGGCATAGAGGGCTGCCATCATGCCTGCGCCACCTGCACCGATTACGACCACATCAAATTGATGGGTTTTGACATCCATAACCTTCTATGACTCCTTTAGTTATGCCCTACCGTTAAACCAAATTCAGCCCCCAAATGGGGTTGTAGGTGTTTGGCTAAATGTTTCGAGGCTGTCTTTGGCAATGTTATAGGCGGTTTCATCTACACCAGCTAACAGTGCTGCAAAGCCGAGAATAATGAGTGCGGCGGCTCCAAAGCCAATCGCCAAATTGAGTGCCCGGTTAATCACGCGGTCATGGGCATAATCGTTGACAACATAGCGCAGTCCGTTGAAGCCGTGTATCACGACCAGTGCCAACAGTGCCCCGTCATAAATGCGCCAGATCGCCACACCCGCGACTAGATAATCCCAGCGGTGGCCGACAAATTCAACCGCACGCCCACTCTCATTAACAATATCTGTGCCGACGACGGTATGACCAACAGTGGTAATGTCAAACACGCCTTGGATGAGATGGATCATCAACAGGTGTCCAAATACCAGCGGGACAATCAACAAACCGGAGAGGCGCATAAAACGCCACATCCACGCATCAAATTGACTGGGACGGCGGTTGTGCTTGACGGGATTACGAGTTTCGCCAGTGATGAGGGCATAGGCCAATGAAAGCAGCAGCGCGGCGGCAATAATCACCACAAAACCAAGCAGGAACTGGGCCTGAGTTTCGATAATTTCGGCAATGGTAACGAAGTCGGGGTTGGTGTCATAGTGATCGAGGACGTGCCCAAACATGAGGCCAAAGGTTGGTAGCAATAAAACAGCAGTTGCTCCTAACACGATCATGGCGGCTTTTTGCTGTAAATGCCACCATTCCGGCCTAAAGTCGAAAATCACGATACGGAGACCATTCATCGCGTGATAAATCACAGCGGCGACCAGCGCAAATTCGCCTAAGGTGAAAATGGGGCTTTGATATTCGGCAATGGCTTTCGCATATAGGCTTGGATAGAACGCTGCCCAAGAGGTATCAATGACGTGGAGAATCAAAAATAAGACGACTCCTAGCCCTGAGACACGGTGCAAAACCCAGCTCCACTGACCGAGTTTGCCCTTGTAGCGGAGGGTTTCTGTGATTGTTGTAACCAGAGTTGCCATGCGGCAAATTCCTCGCTGCTGTAAGCGTTAGAATTAAAGATTATTTTGAAAGTAAAAAGATACTAACAAAGTATAGCTCCCCAATAACGCCTTTGCAAAATATACCGATGATTGAAAATAAGCGATATGGCGGTAAAATAAGAAAAAGTGTTCGGATAATCCGAAACGGTTCAGGAGTAGTTGTTATGACGGGTGTTCATTCACAACACAGTGCGGCTTATGAAGCATTGGCACAGGGATTCATCGAAGCCATTGAAAGCTATGACAAGGGCGAAATCAACAGTCGCGGGTTGGTGCAATTGGCCCAGCAACTTTCGACGCCCGAAGAAGTAGATCAGATTGGTGATGAACTCCTGAGCCACACGTTCTGGGCTATGCGGCATTTGGTACAACGTCCGGCTTGTTGGGCACCGACCCCCGCCGAGGTGCGCTATCTGTTGCGCTGCCTGCGAGGTGAGGAAGTCTTTAGCTTAGAAGTTGCCGAAAGTTTCCGTCAATAGGCGTGCCACATGTCCTCCAAAAAACTCAATTCCATGCGGTTTCTCGAACAGCAAAACATCTCATATGAGGCGTTCGAGTATGATGATAGTCGCCATAGTGCTAGCGAAGTTGCCGAACTTATTGGGGCTTCTGCCGATGAGGTCTATAAAACGTTGGTGGTGATGCCGGAAGATGCTGGTAGCAAAAAGCCCTTGTTGGTGCTGTTGAGCGCTCCCCAATCCCTCGATCTAAAAAAATTAGCCCGTGCCACAGGCTACAAAAAAGTGCGGATGGCGGCGCATGATGAGGCCGAAAAACTGACCGGATTAAAGGTCGGTGGCATTTCATCGTTGGCCCTGACGCACAAAAATTGGTCTGTCTACATTGACCAACGCGCCACCCAACTGACCCATATCTATATGAGTGCCGGTCAGCGGGGCATAAACTTGCGTGTCGCGGTGGCGGATTTTATGAAGGTGCTAAAAGTGATGGCGATAGATTGCGCGGAGGAATCCAGCAATGGCTGAAAAAACGACCTTCGACCCTGTGGTGGCAACCGATGTCACTTTTGAAGATTATTTAGCACATTACGCGGCTGACTATTATGAATGGTCAGATGGGATGGTCATTAAAATGTCTCCGATTCATGATCGGCATGATGAACTTACGCGCTTTTTGGCAATCTTTTTTGAGTCGTATTTTGAACAGAAGCCGATTGGGATTGTCCGCCAAGAGCCGTTTGTGATGAAATTGCCAGCGATACGGGTCGCCAGAGAGCCTGATTTACAGGTTATCCTCCAAACCAATCCGCATCCCTACACGCCGACTTTTATGAATGGGCCAGCCGATATTGTGATCGAAATCGTGTCGCCCGAAAGTGTCGAACGCGATTACGAGGACAAGTTCAAGGAATATCAAAAGGGCGGCGTGCCTGAATATTGGATTTTTGACCCGATGCAGTTTGCCAGTCGTTTTTACCTGTTGGTGGATGGCAAATATCAATTACAGGATGTCAGTGAACATTATCACACACCCCGCCTGCCCAAGTTGGTGCTGCATATCCCGACTTTATGGGAGCGCCCTTTACCCGGTCCATTGGCAACTGCACTGAAAATTCAGCAAATGTTGGCGGCAGAATAATCGGCCTACCAGCCCAATGTTTGCTGCAATTGCTCGATGGTGTGGTAAATAATCGGGCATAACCCCACCCCACCCAAAACTTCCTCAAGTGTCCAGCGAAGATCCGGCGTAAAAACAGGATACATCTGGCAACTTTCGGGCCGATGTTCGTAAACACTGCATAATGTGCCATTCAAAAATTGGCAGGGTTTATGCCGAAAAACACCCCACTCCTCATTTGCGGCGGCGCGGTCACGATCAATCGTATCGTTTAACAACTGCTCCAACAGGATAAATGAACCCGTAGCAAGGCGTTTGGCATCGGATTCGGTTAGATAGACATCCAGTGAGCGGCAGCAGTTGGCACACTGCTTACAATCAATCACGGCGATGATCGGCGCGGCGATTTTTTCGACAAGGGCATCTAATGCCGCGTCGGTGCGCTCATCCAATTCGACAAAATAACGGAAGGCGTCGTAATCATCGGCACGATTGATGGCTTCGGCGGCGATAAAGACTAGGTCAATTGGATATGGATTTTCGCTCATTCAACGACACGCTCAAAAATAGCTGCTAAGTCATCCTCATGAACCAGTTGCCACTCGTCCGGTTTTTCCCGCAGTAGAGTAGCAAGGGCACTGGTTTTATCCACCACTACCAGCCGAATTTCATATTTGTCCAGTGGTTTGCGCCATTCTTTGGTACCGAGGGTAGCGCGGAAATAATCTTTAAGGAATGAGTCGTCATATAAATCGGTGCGACCATCCACAAAAACGGGGATGTCTGGCACGGCAAAAATGAAATACCCCCCCCAGTTGTATTCGTTAAACATCGGCCCGACTGGATTGTTTTCGCGCAGGTATTCAGCGGCCTCGACGGGCAGAAATTCTTCCTGATTATCTTTGACCTCTTGGGTTGTCAGGGTCGAGCCGATTTTGGTAAGGGCCGCAAACAGCACCACCATCAGCAAAATCCAATTGAGGCGAATTTGACTGGCGGTGGGTTGACGAGATGGGGTCAATTGCCACTTATGTTCGGTCAGCCACGCATCTACTTGACGCGACAGAACGGGGGTGGCGACCACCGCAAAAACAGCGATATTACGTGATGCCCACAATGCCAATAATGCCGTGCCAGAAGTCAGGGCAAGGTCGCTCCATGCCAAGCGGTGACGGGTACGACTGCCAAACACAATCACCGCTGCCAGTAGAATTAAGAAAGGCCATGTTTGCAGCATCTTAAAATCAGGCGAGCGCCATTCTTGAATAAACAAATTTAAAATCTGGATACCAGCCGTGCGGAAGGGATACCAAATCATCTGCGGGCCATAGGGATTGAGGCTGAGGGCAAAGATGCTTACCAGCGTGATGAGACCGACTTTTTGCAGGCGTTTCCAGTTAACAGCGTGTTCATCGTTTTTATCTAGAAAGTTGCCGACGGCCTCACCCCCCAAAAAGCCGAATAAATAAATGAAGGCAATGGCAAACCCAGCGTGTAAATTGGCCCACAAAACCATCATGACGGGAATGAGCCACAGACGATCAATTTGTTTGTATTTATACAGATAGAACAGATAAAGGACAACGGTACTCAGCAAAAATGAAAACATCTGCGGGCGGGGTGTCCAAAAAATCGCGGCGGTGGCGGCTCCGATCACTAAAACGAACATTTTGCTATAGACATTGCCTGCACACATCCGATAAATCAGCGCCATGCCCACCGTCGCCAAAATTGCCGTAAATAGGGCCAAGCCAATCGTACCCGTGTCAGCAGGGTCGCCATCGCCACCCGTCAGCTTATACGAGCCATAGAGGGCAATCTGGGCCAACCAACTCTGGTCAATCCAATCTTCGCCGCGTAGGGTATGGGAAAATTCGTCACGGGTGGGGATTTTGCCCGCATCCAAAATCGCTTGGCCGCTGCGGAGATGCCACCATGTATCGGTATCGAGGGGGACACGCACCGCCATTGCAAACAAAAGAATGAACAAAATCCATACGGCAAGTCGTTCGATGGTCAGGGGGCGAAATGGCACAGGTAGGCACTCCTTTGGACTAAAATCACCCCCTTATGCTACTCGAATTGAACGGAAAAGGCCATTTACGAAGCATTGCCGACAATGATATGATTGCGGGTCACTGCTCCCCAAAATTAGGAACTGGAGATTTAGACAATGACAGAAACTTCTACTCGCTGGCGTGAGGCGCTGGCGGATAATAATAACCCGCTGTATAAGGCGGCATGGCTTGTTTTTACCGACCGTATTTCGACGGAAATGGCCTTTGGACATCTGAAAGATGCTCAAGAAACTGTTGTGCCGTTTTTGAATGAACTTTTAACGGACGACAGCTTGTTTGACAATGATTCTCCCGGTAAGGGGATTGCCCCGGCGAATGCAGTGCGCTTGTTGGGCGAATATCAGGCCCGCGAAGCCCTGCCTAAGATTTTGGAATTGTATGCCGATACAACCAACTACGGAATGCGAAGCGCCTGTGTTGAGGCAGTTGGTAAATTTGGTGCGGAAGTCTTAGATCAGGTGATTGAATGGGCGGGTGAGGATGGCGCACGACGCCCCAAAGCAGCGGAATTGATGGTCGAAATTGGCGAGGGTAGCGACAAGGCTTTTGATACCCTGTTAAGCTGGATTGACCCCGAAGTCAGCGGCCTAGAATATTATGCCCGGTACATCACCAAGATTAATCCCGAAGCAGCCATCACGGCCCTCGAAAAACTGTCGAAAGATACCCGTTTTAATGGGGATGTGCGCCGCCGCTTCAAAGATCGTATTAAAGAAGCGCAGCAGGCCATTAAAGCCAAACAAGCTACGAATTAATCCGAAAGGGGTAGGCGACCATTCACCTGCCCTTTTTTATTTATGGGTTCAGCCGATCACGGGCCTCCTGAATATAGGGGTCTTGCTCCAAAATGGCTTCATAGACATCATTGGGATCAGTGTCGGGGTCATCATCGGCGGCGTAGCGTTCGGCTAATAAGAACCACCCGGCATAATGATCGGTGCTGCGACCCATCACAGGGAGTTGAGGTAGATAATCGAATGCGCCGGGGCGTAAAAACGTCACTTGGGCGAAATATTCGACCTGCCCCCGAATTTGTACACTTTCAATCAACTGCTGATTAAATAACTCATCATCAACCGGCACATCCTCACGGTCGAGTTTTATCAACGCCAAGATATAGTTGGCGCGGGCACCTTCAATTGGGGAGATAAATAGAGCTTTTTGGGCATCGGTTTCAGCCACATCGAGGTTGCCTAAGCGATAATTTGCCTCGGCTCGACCCACATAGGCCGGAACAAAACCATCATCACGTTCAATCGCTTGGCTAAACCACTCAATGGCCTGCTCATAATTTTGATTGCTCAGTGCATATTCGCCCATTGCGTTGAGTTCTTTAGAATCGGCGTCATCATTTTCACTACTCACAGTGGAGGGGCGTTGGAATCCTCGATAGGCCGCGATCAGGAGTTGATTGGTGGTCGTCGTTTGACGATAAAACACACTGAGGGCCGAACTGCGGGCAGTATATTGCTGGCCCTGATCCCAAAACGCGGATTGGGCTATCCGTACATCAATACGCAGCGCCTCTCGATAGGCGCCGGCAGCGGCGGTATCGAGTGGATTTTGCCTAGCCGCGAGGGCACGTTCTTCGATGACCTGTCCCAACAATAGGTGGTATTCGGCTTTGTGCGAGTTATTGTCTATGGCGAGTTGCAGATGGTCTGCCGCTTCTGACAAATTGCCCTTTTGACGATAGAGCGCGGCAAGATTGGCTTGGGCGATATCGAAGGTCGGGTAATCCTCAAGCGCATCTTCATAGGCATGGATGGCTTCATCCAGATATTGTTCCGGCTGATCTTCGGCCAGCAATCCCAACACATAGGCTACCTGAAAATCATATAGGCCTAATGCCGGATCGAGATCACGGGCCTTTTCAGCACGTTCGAGGGCGATCTTTAGGTCATCTTTTTGCACGGCAATGATACTGCGAAAGAATTGGGCATTTGCCATGTTAATCGGCACAAACCACACAGCATATAAGATCACCACACCCAACGCAATGGGACGTAAATAACGAGTTGTCGGGGTCGGCGCTTGAACTGGCGTTGGGTCTTTGGTGGTATATTTTCCGGCAAAGGTATAGGCCGCCAGAATCAAAATCGGCAGGATGGAAGTGGTCAATATGAACGCATCCACCATGTTGTTGACCGCCATGCCAATCAGCGCGGCAAGAATCCCTTCAAGGCGGATACGACGGGCTGGGTCTGCCGACTGCCATTCTTGGCGCCACGCTTGGAGATAGGCCCCCGCGACCCACAGCAGAATCAGCAGGCCGGGAATGCCTGTTTCTGAACTGACATTCAGCAAAATATTGTGGGCTGTCGCCAATTGGTTATCGTCAATATAGGGGTCGCGATATTCACGCGAAACCCCGCCAAATTCACGCACACCGAAGCCTGTCAGCGGGCGATCAATCGTCATTTCGAGGGCACTGCTCCACATATCGAGCCGACCACTATCGCGGTCAATAAAACTCGTACCACGCACCACGCTGGCAAGCACTAAAAGCAAAATAGAGGCCGCCAAGAAACCGCCTATTGCCAACGGCATGACCCATTTGGGCGGATATTTGGTTGAACGGGATGACCAGCGGTAGAGCCAAAAGGCTGCCAATGTGCCACCAACGGCTAAGGTCGCCAACCAACCCCCACGTGACAGCGCGAAGAATTCAACACCGACCAAGCCAACCGATAGCAGTATTAAACCAATACGATTGTCACGTTGGGCAGCGGTCAGCCCCCAACAAAAGGTGATGGGCAGAACCATCGCAACCCAATTGCCCAAGACGGTGCTGTTATTGAGGGCCAATGTTAGCCGATGGATATAGGGGGGCATGAGGCCGACCCCATCAATCGTAATCCAGCCCTGCGTGTAACCCCCGAAGCCAAGCCCGACGTACCACGAGGCCATTTCGAGGGCGCTAACCAACACAATCACCCCGCCGGTCAAGGCTAAGGCTTCCATAACCCATCGTTGGCGTCCGCGCCGCATCAAATCAACCAGAAGGTAGAAGGTCATGAAATGCACCAAGAAGCGCCATAAGCCTTCCATGCTGACCCGCATATCCCGCGAGAGCAGGGACGTGACAATTAACCACCCCGCCCCAACCGCCAACGCCATATCTAAGGGAGTATTGGGCCAAAGGCGGCCTTGGCGTAGGGATGAAATCAGCCATCCTGCCAGCACACCCGTCACCACAATTTCAAAGAAGATGTTCAGGAAAAAATAAAATTCAGAATAATAGGTGCCCCCGATGAGGCTAACATATAGAACGACCAGAATGACCCCGAGGCGTTGAAATCGTTCGGAACGAGTGAGGGTGGGCATCGTGTTATGTCCCTGCAAATGAAAGCATTTTGCCAATAGTGCGAATCATAATTTGCAAATCGAGTGCCAACGATTGATGGCGGATGTAGTAAAGATCGTATTGCAACTTAATCAGTGAATCCTCAACGCTGCTGCCATAGGGATAGCGTACCTGTGCCCAGCCTGTTGCACCGGGTCGGACAAGGTGGCGGGTGCGATAGAAGGGGATTTCTTCGGATAGCTGTTCCACAAAAAAGGGGCGTTCGGGGCGCGGCCCGACCAGACTCATATCCCCTTTGAGGATGTTGATAAACTGCGGTAGTTCGTCCATGCGTGTTTTACGGAGGATTTTGCCTGTGCGGGTGACACGGGCATCGTTTTTGCCTGCCCACTGTGGGCCAGCCTTTTCAGCATCGGTACGCATCGAACGAAGCTTGATGATCTTAAATAATTTGCCGCCTTTACCGACACGCTCTTGCATGTAAAAAATGCCGCCGGGGGATTCAAGGCGGATGACAAGGGCGAGGACAGGCAGCATTACAGCAAACCCAATAAGGCCAATGAGTGAAAGGCCAATATCCAACAGGCGTTTGATCGGGATGAAGGGGTTAAAAATAGATTCGGATTCCAGCGGCAGCACCACCGCCCAGTCGTCCATGCCGACATGTTCAATCGGCACCCGCCCAGTGATTTGCTCATACAGCAGGGCCATCGGGATAATCGTCACGCCCTGTTCATAACAATCCAGTACCCCTTGAAAGATCGTGCCGGGAAGTTGACTACCATAGGCCAGAATAATCTCGGATACCCCCAAATGCTGCACGATTTTGGGTAGGGGTTCGCCATCCATACCATAAACTGGATGATTTTCGCTCAGGGTGTCTTCGGGGTCGAAGGCGGCGACAAGGCCCACAATCTCATATTCATCGGTGGCTTCTTCGCGCAGAATTTTAATAATCGTGCGGGCGGCCCAGCCAGCCCCGACGATCAAGGCCCGGCGCTGTAGGCCAAATCGCCGTGCAAAAACCGACCACCAGATGGCCCGCCATAACAAAATGAGGGCAAACGACAAGACGCTGTAATAAAGAATGAACAAACGCGGCAGGGTGTCACGCGGTGAAAAGAAGAAGATAACCAGATAGACCATCAGCAATTGCAGTTCGATCAGTAGCAGGCGGCGAAAGCCATTCCAAAAATTGGCTGAAATCCGCAGATTATAAAAATCGCTGGCGCTGGCAAGGGTTTGATACAGTACCCACAGCACTGGAAACCACCAACTGTTATTTAGCAAAAAGTCCGCACTAAATTCAAGGCGGGTCTGGTCAACTTCTGACCAAATTGCCAACGCCCCAATCACGGACAGCAAAATGGCTATGGCGTCGCCAATTTTGAGTAGGGTACGGCGTTCCGAGATTTTGAGTTGTAGGGTGTTTGGGCGGGTGGTGTTTTCCATCAATCATCCCAGTTTGCTCAAGGGTATTACTACTGATTATAGGTCGTTCTCATTTTTGCGCCGTGTCTGATTAGTTTCTGATAGGGCCTCGGAATAACCCAATGGCAATAAGCAGCAGGCAAAATAATATGGCGGCAAGGGTCACAATTGCGCCTGCCCCAAAACCGTTGGGCCGATAGCGTAGCGTCACATCCGCCCCACCAGCCGGAATTTCAACGGCCTGAAACGTTAAGTTGGCTTGATAGAGGGTCGCTTCTTCGCCATCAACCTCGACTTCCCAACCGGGATACCATGTGGTCGCCAGTACGAGATAACCCACTCCATCAGTTGTAATGCGATAACGGCGTTCGTTGGGGCGCTCCGAAAGTACCTCGACTTCGACTTCGGTAAAAGGCGCGGCAGTGGTCGGTACAAAATCGGGAGATTCGATAATCACGGTCTGTTCAGGCGACCAAGCCGGATTCAATAACTGCTGAACGGCTTCGTCTTGATTGGTGACGGGGCTGGCATCTGGCACCATCCAAACGGTACTGGGGTCAAGCGTGGCGATATATTCTGTGCCTTCGCCTTGCCAGCTATCCGGTTGAATTTCGCCGTAGGTTTGACCCACCCCGGCGGCCCATAACAACCTGCCAGCGTCCGGGCCAGCAGCTTCAATCAATTCGACATAACGCACATGAGTATCAGGTTCCAGTGGGTCGAAATTATTGAATACGGGAATGTCGTCCAGCATATTAAGGTTGGGTAGCAGCGAGGTGCGGGCCGACAGCCATCGCCGCTTAGCTACGCGGTAATCATCGAGGTCGAAATAATCATCAAACTTGACTTCTTTCTCGTACTCCTCAAACCAATAGAGCCGCCCGACGGGTTTGGAGACGCTGAAATCCCGCTGATAAAAATCACTCGAGACGGTTGGATTGAGGCCGATCACCGACCAGATTAAGTCGGCGGCGACAAAGAATAGAACGGCAATTTGCCAACGTGCTAGGGAACTTCCCGCAATGCCACTGGCAGGTTGAGTTAGGGTCAAGATGGCGCTGCCAAAAATCACTATACCCAAAACAATCATGGCGCGGGATAGCACTTGCAAGGCATCACTGTCAGGGGTTTCCAAGAACAATAACGAGAGCAGGGACACCACCACAATGCCCCCACCCGCCGCCGCCGAAAGACGTGTCCAAAAAATAACACGCGGGCTACGTCCCCAGCCATGTACGCCGATACCTGCCAGAATCGAAAGACCAAAGGCGGGCCAGATCAACCAGCGCACAGGTTCACGCAGATTGTCAAAGGTCGGCACGTAGTCATAGAGAAAACGATAGAACGGCCCGTACCGTCCGGTTGCCAAAAGGAATCCGGCGAGACTTAACCCCGACCAGAATGGTACGGTACGAAATACAGGATGGTGTTTGAGGAGTTTGCGGCGCTGAAACCACCCGACTATTGCGGCAAAGGCAGCCATCAGCGGCAAGAAGCCAATGTAAGCGGTATCTTCAAAATAGACCCCACGCCCTTTGGTCAGGTAGGATCCATCCGCCGGTGTGCCAAAAAAGTGGGCGGTAAACATGGTGAAAATGCGTGCTGGGGCATAGGAGAGATTGGTGAGAAGGTCGTAATCCACCCCGCCCGACCGTTGGGATTCACTCAAGAGTTCCTGAGTCAATACCAATTGGATGGCGGCGACCCCTAGCCCCAATAATAAGGCGATTCCGCAGCAGACGAGGGCGAAAAAACGCAGTTTTGGGGCGACAGGACGAGCAGGCCAGCGGCTATACCATAAGGCAAACAGACCCAACGCGACAAGGCCATACCATGTGGTTTGGGCATGACCCGAAAGTAATTGCATTCCGGTAATCAAGCCCATCAAACCAATATCATGCAGGCGGCGATGTTCCAAAATTCGCAGCGTAATCCAAAACATCCAAGGAATCCATGCCGCTGCATCGGTGGACGGGAACGAACCAAAGCGCCCAATATAGTAACTACCGAGGGCAAAGGATAGTAAACTTACGCCACGACCCAACGGTGAGAATCCGAGGCGGCCCGTAAATAACCACATGCCCAAGCCGGCCCAAAACACATGCAAAATAGCAATCAGGCCCATCGCATAATAATCACTGAGGAATAAATGCAGCCAGTTGGGGGGATAAAAGATGGCGCTTTGATAATTGGCAATCAGGGGTGCGCCGCCACCGACATAGGGATTCCAAAACGGCATCCGGCCTTCGCGGATTTCATCAAAAGCGAATTGGCGCCAAGGGTAAAATTGCAGCGAGGGTAGCCCCCAGAACAGGGCGCGACCAAAAATCAGCGGATAGAACAACACGACAATGGCAATCGCCAGAATCGCCAGCGGCAGCCATTGGGTAATTTCACGTCGTTTCGTCAAGGCAAGACCTCATAAATTTGATAACCAGCCTCGTCATAAATGAGACGCGCATCGGCAGCCCATTGGGGTGGTGTATCGTTTTCGGTGCGGGCCAGTTCACGTTCTATTGGACCATACAGAATATAACGAATTCCGACCGAACCATAAAGCGATTGGCGTTGCTCGGCGGTTAATTCATCGCGGAAAAAACGCTCAACCTCACTTTCACGGCGCTCGGAATAAATGGTTTCCGGGCCGTGTCCAAAAAATGGGCGCAAATTGGTGTAAATCGGCAGGGAATTACCTGTTCCCATCGCGCTCAAAACGACGCTTTCATCAGCGGCTTGTGTATCCAACCAGCGGAAAGCAGCAAGGCGCGAGGCAGGCTCGAATACAGGATGGGCGTGATTGAGGGCACTAAAAAGCACGCCTATCAAAAATAGTAGGCTACTAAGGGAGGTTAGGCTAATGACCGCCAGTCGTGACCTCCGCCATTTTTTAGGGTGTGCGCCTGTCCATAATTTCAACCCCGCCGCTGCTAGAATCGCCAGTGGGATAAGGACACCCTCAGCCAAGCGCCGCTGCACATTAATTGGCAGATAGACCAGTATCGGCACAATCAACACCCAGCCAATCAATAAAAGAGGGCGCAGTTCATTTTGGTGACTGTGTTTCCAACCCCACCGTCCGCCAATCCATGCCAATAGGCCCAAAATGAGATAGGCGAATAGATATTGCAATGGATTCGGCGATTCCAAAAGGTTTTGTTTTGACCATTGGGCAAAAGCCGGATTGTCATTAAATGAAATCAGAAAATAGGCCAAGAATGGTAGGGTGACACCGACGGCGACAGCACAGCGCAGGGCCAATTGAATCGGGAAATGGCGGGTACGCGCCCACACCACTAATCCCCATGCTCCAAGCAGGGCATCAATCAGCACAAAATAGAAGGTGACAGATAGACCGACCACCAACCAGCACAATCCCGCCAAGAGTGCCCATTTTGCCCACGCCTGCCATTTATTGAGTGACATAGATTTGAACAGGGCGATGAATCCAGCCAAAAGGGCGGCACGGGCCAATGCGATATGGGGCAAGCCAAGCAGTACCAACCATGAAAAGCCTTCCGGGATATAAAATTCAGGGGGTAGGCTGCCTGTCAGTACGACTATCCACCCTAAGCCACCGCCGATAGTAGCAAAAATTAGGGCGAGGAATCGGGTGGAGGGGGTGCGTAAAAAAGCGGCGATAAAGCGGTAGGTGGTCAATATGAGAGCAAAATTGAAGATAACACGCAGGGTATGAAAGACAGCAATCAAGACCCCCACCAGTGCCGGATCATCTTCCGCCATGAATAGGCCGACGATTTGACCGGGGATGATGTAGGGCAGATAGAGCAGGCTCACGGGGTCATGTTTTTCGGGGGAGTAGAACAGATAAAAGTCCCAGATGCCCCTTACCCCTAAACGCATTTTGCCTAAATAGGCATTACCATCTTCCACGCCAAACAATGACCCACTAAAACGCCAATCGTCACCCTGCCCCAACCATGCGATGAGATACGGGAGGACAGTCAGCGCAATCAAAATCACGGCATAGAGGCTGACGTGCCGCCATTCTTGTCGGGAGATGTGAGGATTAGGCATGGGATTGGTTTCTCCCGACGAAAGCTAAAACGACGAGTCCAAGCAAGCCAACTCCGCTGAGGGCCATCCCGATAGATTGCGAATCAGGGGTATATTGATACTCCCCATCTGGCTGGCTTTCCCAATCGGGGGCATTGGCGAAGGCGCGAATATCTGAATTTGACGGCGAAACGGAAACTCGATTTGGCCCATGCCACGTAATGCGAACATCAGGGGCAATCAAACTATTGCGATACACGTACACGTCACCGATTTTATCTAGCAATTCGAGGCCGTCTGCATCAATTTCGAAAGCAGACACGACATGGGTTACACGCCAATCGGCTAGTCCCTGCACATCAATGACTGCATTCTGATTGATAGCGGCGAGGTCGTCATCATCGGCATCGTCGGGCAGATCAAAGGCCGGGATGGTGACACTGTAACCCTTCGCCTTGACGCCTGTGATGCGTTCCGCTTCGGCGACATAACTCTCTAATTGGAAGGGGTCAATGCCATCAAATTGGGGGATGCGCCAATAGGCGGCGGCTTGTTGGGGTAGACTGTAACTCGGCGAATAGACCCGTTCCACGCCATCGGCTTTTAATGTTTCGGCAAGGGGGCGATATTCATCTAACCATTCGCGCTCATTCCGCCATTCGACCATTGAGCGCCCCACCCACATAATATCCACCAGAATCAGCAGCACAAAGGCGATTTGGAAGGTGCGAAGGGGGATTAAGCGCCATGCCCCCAGTAAAATCAGCCCCACACTCAACGGCAGGGCAAGCAGGCCAATCAGAGCTTCAGCGGGGAGGGCTTCGGCGAGCGCAAATAGACTGCCGACCCAACACACCGTGCTAAAGCCAAGTGTGCCCACCGCCGACAAACGAATTGCCCGTTTCTTCAATGCCTCCGGTGATATCTCACCCATCCATTGCAGCCCCCACCCCGCCATGTAGGGCAGAATCAAGGCTACAATCAACCATGCCCGCGCCGGAACGCGAAACCACAGGAGCGATGGGAACAAACGCACGGCAGATGTCCACAATAGACTGTTTTGGCCCATACCCCACCACGCCGCAAATATAATGACTCCCACCCAAAAGGCCATTTGACGGGGATGTATCATCAGGGCGACGAGAGCGAGGGCAAACACCCCCACCCCAACATACAGCATTTTTTCGGGATTAGCTTCATGGTTGGCGATCATCAGGCTTAAGAATTCACCGGGTTCGATGCTGGCAAGGCCCGCCTCGGTTTCGCCAATGCGGTTGCGGGAGAGGTCGGGGGCTAAATCAAGCAGGGGCAGCCATTGGACAGCGGTCAGCAAAATTGCGAGGCCACCTGCAACAAATCCCCATGTGAGGATAGGCCATCCTTTTTTATCGGGCAGACGGGTAATTAAATAAACCGCGTAGGCCAGCGCAAAGAGATAGATATAGATGGCTAGGCGCACATCACTAAGGAAAATTAGGGTTGTGAAGATCGCCAATAGCAGGCTGTTTTGGCAGCGCTGTTCGGGGTGATGAACAAATCGCCACACGGCCCAATAGAGCCATGTCTGCCAACTGACAGCATATAACACGTCTAAATGGCCTGCGCCAACCGCTGCTAGTAATCTTGGGGCGAGGATATAGCCAAAAGCGACCAATGCGGCGGAGATTTTTTCCAGACCCGTTTGTCTAGCCCACAGCCATGCGCCTGCCCCCGCGATTATCAACGTGAGCCAGATGAGCAGATTGAGGCTGAGGGTCACGGGCAGCACAATGACCAACCACTGCGGTGGATACCATACTTTATTGAGGGGGTTGGCGGCGAAGGGCTGACCACTCATGATCTGATTGCGCCACAATGGAAATGTGCCATCTTCCTGAATAGAACGCTGCAAAAAGAGGGCATTAGGCCAATGGCTGGTTACGGTATCGGAAAATTTGGCGTCGGGGGTAAAGGGCATCGCATTGGGGCTGAATCCGCGTGCCAGCATAAAAACGGCGGTCAGTAGCACTAACCCGCCGATTACCAGTGGAAAAGCCCCCCATCGTTTTGGCATAACCTACTGCTGGATTTCCTAGCGTGGTTCACGCAAGACGTATAAGGTCACAACGCCGAAGGACTCGGTCAGTGTGGCCCGATCTTCAACCTTCTGGCGGCATTCCTCGACACCGGGACGGATGATTTCGGTCTTCTTGTCGAGGCCCATTTCTTCTTCACGCGGCCCCCATACCACATAATGAACATCGAAATCTACCGCGTCCGAAAACAGGGTGTCGCAGTCCTTACCCTCGAAAAAGTCTTTCACTTGGCGCTCGCGTAATTTGGCAGGCACGGTTTCATAGGGATGTCCATAGACCACCCGCACACTGGCTTGGGCTGGAATCCACATCCCAATATCGAGGCTACTGAGGACGACCTCATCTTCTCTGGCGTTTGCTTCTAGCCAATCAAAGATATCCACATAATTTTTCTCGATGAGAATACCCGCGTCCGCACCGGCTTCTCGATTGGAGACAGCCCCAAACAGCGGGATAAACAAGACAATAAAATTGCTTGGCACTAAAAAGACAAACAATAGAATGAGCGCCAAACGCTGCCTTTGGGCGGGAATGTGGGTCAGCCAATAGTCTTCAATGGCCCGGATGCAAAAATAGACCAATGGAATAATCAGGCCGATAAATAGGCGGCGCTGCAAATTAAAAGGCACATAGACCATAATAATATTGACGGTGAGCCATAGCAACATCAATTGGTCGCCATCGCGCTCGAACAGGCGAACGGCTCGTACAATTGCAGGAATTGCTACCAATAACAAAAGGCCAAACGCCATAAGGGTCAAGAATATATTGGGTGAACGGGTAATGTTCTGCTGATTAAACTCACCCATTGTCTCATTGAAGTCAAACACGAGTAGGTAGTAGAGCGCAAATGGGAAGGTCGGGAGCAGCACCATCGAAGACCAACGCACCTCATGCCAAGGAATATCGCGCCGCTTATAGGCCGTTATCAAGATAAACAGCACCAGCGCCCCGCCAAAACTGACCAGCGCGGGGGGTTGGATAATGGCAAGTATGATAGAATAGAGAATTGCTGCTAAACCGCCGTTTTCGACACTCGGCGCTTCGTTATAACCGGGACGGAATACTTGCAGAAATATCCCCGCCAATAATGCCAGCAGCCCAATCGAAAGCGGGAAATGGGGATTGACCAGCGCGGCATAAAACGGAAAGGCTTCCGGCACATTCAAGTCCGGCGCTAGGGCGTTGGAATCGAAAAACAACACGACCCAGCCTAATCCGGAGCCTAACGCGAGAAAGATAAAAAATAGACGACGAGGGCGCAGACGTTTCCAAATCACTGCCCCCAATTCATAGAGGGCGCTGAACATAAAAATGGAGGTCGCGACCCTTGCTAGATGAAATACCACGACAATCGAGAGTCCAATAATTCGAGCAATTTGGCCTAATAATAAATAAAAGGTAAATAATCCAGCCCGATCATGCACTTCGGGTGTGTGCATCAATTCAAACAGCCAATAGCCATCTAGCCCTTGACGAATTTTGGAAAAATAGGTTGCCCCATCCTGTGGATTGGTGAGAACGCCTAGAAATTGCCATTGATTGTCGGAAGCAATGGAAGCCCAAGCATAGGGCAGCAGCATCAGCGTTACAAGCGTACCTGCAAAGATTGCTACCCATCGCCATTCGTGGCGCGAAATGTCATCTTTCCTGAACGGCTGCATCTGTTTTTTAACCCTTTTCTTCTGTGCCGTGTGCTTTTGGTCGCAGAATCCACCCTGTAGTATAATCAAGCCCATTCAAAATGCGAACTTTGGACATCAAGATGCCTAACATACCCAACGCCTTGTATTCCCTGCAAACTTATGAGCTTGCAGTAGACCATGCCCGTACCCGGATTGCTCAGATAGAAGCCGCGCTGACGGGTGATGAAGATTTAAAATCTGCACAGGCGGCTCATGAGAGCAGCGAGACGGCTGTGCAAGCATGTCAAACCACTATAAAAAATCTTGAGGAAGATTTAAAGCGTCTCGACTTAAAAATTGCTGAGGTTAATGAACTGCTCTATGGCGGCTCCATTCGTAATCCCAAAGAATTGCAGGAGCGCCAAGATGAATTAGTCTCCCTGCAACATCGCCAGACCGACCTGAATGCCCATATTCATGAACTGACGGTTGATTTGGATAAACTACGAGCCGAACATCGTATCAATCAAGAGGTTCTGACGGCGGCGATCTCGCAGCGCGACAAAAACCACGCCGAATTGATTATCGAACGGAATCAGTTGGATACTCAAGTCAAAACGAACCTCCGCAAACGTAAAGCTATCCTCGAAGAAGTTCCCGAAACGATATACAAACAATATCAGGCTCTCCGCAAGAAGAAACATGGGCAGGCCGTCGCTTTGATGCAAAATAGTCAATGCAGTGCTTGTGGCATCGAACAAACATGGGCACATGCCCAACATGTCCACGCCAACGACGATTTGGTCTATTGTGAAGGGTGCGGACGTATCTTAGTCAGCCGCTAGAAGGCTAAAGGGGGATCCTATGGATTTTGACCCGATTTCATTTGCGCTCGGTTTTGGCTCGGCTTCGGGCATATCCTATGGCTTGTGGCGCTATCGCACACACCTAGCAAATATCCAAGCGAGCGCTGAAGGGCAAGCTGAACGAGGCCGTGAATTTCTAAAACGGACTGCTGATGCGCGGTATATCACGGATCTGACGACCTATTTGCAGCAGTATCATATTATGGGGAGTCAGGTCAATCTTTCCGACGTGCTGATTGAGCCGCTGGTTGTGGCAGAATCTAATCATTCGATGCTGTTGGAAGAAGATGAGGATGCGCTGGTCGGTGGGCCGACGCGGGTGATCCCCCGTACCCATGATTTTCCCGAACTGTATGCGGCCTTCAATTTGGAAACCATCCCATTGGCCGATTTGGTGGTAGGCGACCCCTATGTGGCGATTCTAGGCATCCCCGGCAGCGGTAAAAGCACCGCACTCGCCACTTTGGGGCTGATGGCGCTCGGCGTAGTAGAGTTTCAGTCCGACCAAGACCTTCTCGATGAGGCAATCGAAGCCCAATTTAAGGGACTGTCAGATTCTGAGCGCGAACGCCGCCTCAAAGAATTTCAAGAGGCCCAAACACGGGCGATTGAACAACTGCGTATCTTGAAAAAATCCGAGACCGAGGGAACAGAGGTTTTAGCTCCTCCCAAGGCCGACCCGAGAAAATTCTTCCCGGTGTTTTTCCATATCGGCGACATTGACCTCGATTTGAATTTGTATGGTATCGAAGTTGACCCCGCCGAACCGATTGTTCATGCCTTTCAGCAATATATGACATTGGTCACTGGGCAAGCTGCGCCACCCGTCGTTTATCAACAATTGGGGCAAGGCAACTGCTTGGTGTTGATTGACGGCTTTGATGATTTGTTCCCAGCCGACCTACCCAAAGCCTATATGTGGTTACGGCATTTTATGGAAACATACGGGCACAACCGCATTATCATTACTGGCCCAGCAACGGGGTATGATGCTTTGCTGCAACTTGGGTTTACCCCAACCTTTGTTAAGGCATGGTCACCGCGTGATGTCGAAAATTCGATTCAACGCTGGCTTCAAATTTGGCCTTCGCTGGTCGGCGCACGCGAAAGCCGTAACAAGAAAAAAGCTGGAACAATCCAGATTGATGAGAAGACCCGTACCCGTTTGTTAGCTGATAATCGTAATCGCACCGCCCTCGAAATCACCCTCAAGACCTACGCGGCATTAGCGGGTGAGGAACAAGAATTGGGTCGGCGCGGCTGGTTTGAACGATATGTTCGTAATTACACCCCCAACGATGTCGCCCCAGCAGCATTGATTTTGCGCGAAATTGCGGCGGTCATGCAGGATAAGGGGATGCAGTTGAATGAGGCTCAACTCACTTCGATTGCCAGCACCCACCTGACGGATGCACAGGATAAGCCGCTTTCTAATATTGAACCATTTGTAAAAGGCTTAATTGGCAGTGAGTTGATGGTTAAGCGGGCGGGGGACGCCTATGGTTTCCGACACCCGTTGATTATGGCTTATCTTGGTGGGGAACGCCTAATTCAAGATATTCGACAGCGGTTGCCGGAAGTCGCGGCCTTGCCCAATTGGCAGCATTCGGTCGGATTTGCCGCCGCCGAACTCGATTTGACAACGGCTGTCTATCAGAAACTTTCGACCCCACCCGATTTGTTATTCTCTAACCTGTTCGCGGTGGTGCGTTGGTTGTCTGATGCAGCACCATCGGCGAGTTGGCGGGCCGAAATCTTGAAACGACTAGGAGCGGCGCTGTTGGCGGTCAGCCAATATCCGACCATCCGCGAACGGGCGTTGGCGGCGTTAATTGCCTCACGCGATAAAAATATTCTGTTTATTTTGCGGCAGGCCATCCGCAATGCTGACCCGGTCATTCGTAAACTGGCGTGTATCGGCATGGGGGCGTTTGGTGATACCGATGCCCTTAAGGATCTGCGCCCGATGCTGGTAGATGATGATACCGATGTGCAGTTGGCGGCAGGCTTGGCTCTAGGTGCAATCGCCACCGACACCGCCTTGGAATATATGGTCGAAGGGCTACTGCAAGGCGAAGAACCCCTACGGCAAGCGGTTTCCGAAGCATTGGCGGCTATCCCGGGCCATGGGCACGACGTGCTACGCGACGCCATTGACCACGATGACATGATGGTGCGGCGGGCGGCGGCATATGGCTTGGCTCGTATCCCCACGACATGGGCGTTGGTCGGTCTCTATCGCGCCATGCTGGAAGATGGACAGTGGTATGTACGTTCGGCGGCAGAACGGGCTTTTGCGATGGCCCGTGCGCCAGAAAGAACTGGCCCGCGTTCCTTCCCACGCATTGAACAGCTTTCATGGCTGGCGACCTATGCGGCTGAATTGGGTGAAGGTGTGCCCGAAGGTGATAAAGCCCGTCAACTAGTAGTACGTGCGCTGCAAGAAGCCCAACCCCCCCGCCGCAAACGTGCCGCCTATACGTTGGGGCAAGTCGGCGGCCCGACCGGAATTAAGCCGCTTTATCTGGCGTTGATGGATAAGGATGAACGGGTGCGGACGGCGGCCTATGAAGCCCTTAGCATTGTGCAAATGCGGGCATCCGCGCCACTGCCGGGTTTGGCTTAACGCAAAAAAGGATATTGAATGGCGTCTGACCCAATTGCGAAACACCGCCGGGATTACCGATATAGAATCATTCTGCCTATTGCCTTAAGTGCTTTGGGCATGATCTTGCTGCTGGTTGCCCTGCCGATTGTTCTGGTCTCGAATGATACGATTAGTGAGGGGCAAATTTCTACGGTTGCCAGTGTTATGCTGGTGATCTGTATACTCGTGCCCCTCGTTCTTGTATTTCTGGCGATAGATGTGCTATTTATTATGTTGGCCTATGGTACTGCCCAAATTCCGGCTAAAATCTATGGGCCACTGCAATCGGTACGGCGCTTGGTGCAGCGTACCAGCAGTGTTACCATCCAAGCGGCGGATAAGATTAGCCAGCCCATGTTAGCCTTGAATGAACGGGTGACCCGATGGGAATATTTCATCGGTCACATGTTGGGGCTGTCGAAAAAGCCGCCGGAAAATAAACCGTCTGAAACAGGGTCGGTTGCATCTAGTGGGGAACACAAATGAGCGATAACAAAAAATCGAAAACGGATTTGTATGTACGAGGCAGCATTGCGGGCCTACTTATTGGCTTTCTGGCAGCCTATTTTTATGCCAAAGCCGCCGACGAAAATGGCAATGACCGGGGCATCAGTTCCAGCGATTTTGTAAAATTGGGCTTGGCGATTTTGGGTATTGTGCGCCAAGTGACCGAACTCGGCACTGGCCCAAGCAAAAAATAGCGGGTATTCGGGCGATCGTCCGCCGAATGCCGCGATTTTATCCGCGAACCCTAAATTATGGAACTTGGGCGCTACGCTGTGGTGTCCTGTTCCTGCTCATCTATTTTTGGGCTGCCCCACGCTATTATCCACTTGATCCCGCGTCCAAAAAACCTGCGCCGTCATTTCATTTAGGTGCGCCGCAGCAGGTCGAAACCACCGACCCGCGTGTCTGTGTGCATACCCGGCTAACTGATGAAGTTGAGGACATCAAAATTCTGCAAACTCTGCGGATGGTGCGTGAAATGGGGGCGAGTTCGATTGTCGAATTTTTGCCTTGGGCCTATGTCGAACGCGAACGTGGACACTACGATTGGTATCACCCCGACCGCATCATCGAATACGCCGAAAATCAGGGGCTTAAGGTCATTGCGCGGATTGGTTTTGTGCCGGGATGGGCACGCCCAACTGAAACGCAATCTACCCTGAATTATTTGCCCGAAAGCGAATACCCCAACTTTGCCGCATATATTGGCGCATTTGCGGCCCGCTATAAAGGCCGGGTAGATCAGATTATTATCTGGAACGAACCTAACCTCAATTTTGAATGGGGTGAACGTCCGCCTGATCCCGAAGGTTATTCCCGCCTGCTTAAAATGGCCTATGAAGCCGCCCATGTTGCTAACCCCGATATTATGGTACTTAATGCGGCCCTTGCCCCGACCCTCGCCCCGCCCGGTGGCATGAATGGCGGGTGGGATGACCTCGATTTTCTGACACGCATGTATGAGGCGGGTGCTGGTGATTATTTTGATGCGCTGGCGGTGCATACCTATGGGTTTACCTCCCCGCCCCAAACCGACCCCGCGCCCGATGTGCTAAATTTTCGGCGGATTGAACTGCTGCATGAGATCATGGTGGCCTATGGGGATGGCGACAAACCCGTCTATATCACCGAAACGGGTTGGAATGACCACCCGCGCTGGATATATGGCATCCGTCCGGCCCAACGGATTAATTACACGCTGGAAATGTTGGCGATGACCGAGCAGTATACATGGCTGAAAAGCATCTGCCTGTGGGTGTTTCGATTCCCTGCCCCGACCAATCGCTACCCCGATTATTTCACGTTTGTCTCAGCAGATTTTGAACCCAAGCCGATTTATGACGCCGTGCAAGCCTATGCACGCGGATGGGAACAGTCACAATGAGACCTAGAATCCAATGGCTTTTGACTAAACGGGCTTTGGTATCGGGAGTTGTGCTGTTATCGTTTTTGGTGGCGATCAGCAGCACGTGGGCATTGGTGCTGGGGGGTGATGGCCCAACCGACGCCACATGGGAACGGATTCACCGCGACGATACACTGGTCGTTGGCATAGACCCCAGTTTTCCGCCCTTTGGTATTTTTGGCGAAGATCATGTTGAGGGGCTAGATGCAGATTTGGCACAGGCGCTTGCTGAAAAAATCGGGGTGGCTCATGTTCGCCTAGTAGTTTTGGGTTATGACGGCCTCTATGACACGTTGACTCTCGGCTTTGTGGATGTGCTGATTTCGGCCCTGCAACCTGAAGCGCGGCGCAAAGGGGTGGTGCTGTATACCAAGCCCTATTTTGATGCTGGACAGGTGTTTGTGGTACGGGCAGATACCCCCCTACCTGAAAATTTCGATGGCTTAGCGGGCCAGACATTAGCGGTGGAGTTGGGTTCAGAAGGCGACAGTCAAGCGCGACAGTGGTTAGGGGATTTTGCGAAGCCACCGTTTGAATTGCGGCGTCTTATTGCCTCAGCGGAAGCCATGCAAGCAATTTTGGAGAATCAGGCGGATTTGGCGTTAGTGGATGCAATCAGCGCCCGCCTGTTTGTCAAAGATCACCCCGAATTGGTAGTCAGTTCAACCCCGCTTATCGCCGACCCCTACGTCATGGCCGTGCGGCGCAGTGATTGGCGGCTCTATTTGGAATTGAGCCAAGCTCTTGATGCCCTGCGGCGATCCGGTCAATTGGACGAAATCATTGCCCGCTGGCTTTAGTCGGTTTGCAGCAGGCCCTCGGTCTGGGTCAAAATTTCCAAAATATGAGCATCTAAATGCAGATTGGCGATTGGGCTAAACGTCCATCCGGTTGGTGCTTCGTCAAGTTCATGCGCTAAATGCAGCACATAGATGAAATTCTTCTCAATGGTGGTGGCTTTGCGCGTGACACGAATCATTTGGGCGGGTTCAAAACCAATATCCACTTTGCGGGTGGGTGAATCGGGTCGGGTGGGATAAATCTCGACACCCAGTTCGGCTTGCAGATGGGCTTGGATGGCTTCAAAAGGGAGTTGGTCAGCGGGTACTTTGACTTTGGGGAATTCACCGTGTTTTTGAAGTAGGTTGCCGTTTTGGACAACCAGCCCGATGACATTCTGCTGAATGACTGCCGGGTCCCAGCCGATAGTGGCGTCGGCGGCAAAACTGGTTTGGGCATTTTTGACGCACGCATCGGTGACAATATCAATCATTTCTTGGATGCTGGCCTCGACTTGGCCCTCGCGGTTGACAATTACATAGTCGTAATCTTCGGCGAATTCATGTTCAAATTCGACCCGCCGCAGCCGGGTGTTGAGTTCTTCGTCAGAGACCTCGGAGCGTTTTCGCATTCGGCTTGCCAGAAGATTTTTATCGGAGGCCTCGACAAAAACCAACACGACCTGATCGCCAAATTCCTGCTTCAACTGCATCGCCCCCAAGACATCTACATCGGCAATGAGCGCCTGCCCCTTGCGAATAGCATCTTGGATGGTAGCACGCGGCACGCCATAGACACTGGCATCGTGGATAATCTGCCATTCAATCAAGGCTTTTTCAAGAATACGGCGGCGAAATTCGGCTTCGGAGAGGAATTCGTGGTCACGCCCTTCTTGTTCGTCGGCGCGTGGGAGGCGTGTGGTGGCGGTGGGTAACTGCTTGAGGTGCGGCATCGCGCTTAGGACACCACGTATGATTGTGTTTTTTCCAACACCTGCTGGGCCAGATAAGATAAACATTAATCCACAGGGCTGCATGGGAATTCCGTGTCCTCTTTCCAATCATCTATGGCTTATGAGATAACTGCTCGCTAGGTTAATCCCATTTTACCAGAGGGTCTATTAAGCGGCATGGTGGATTTGTCTGAAAAAAGGTTTGGGTTTCGTTAACCCAAAAAAATAGGCCGCTGTGACACGGCCTATTGCAAAGATTAAGGTTTGGCGAACATCAGTCTACAATACTGATGTTGTCAATGAACCACCCATCTTCGGTTTCGGTATCCAACATAGCGTCCAATCGGAAGCGTATTGTGATATTACTGCCCGCGAACGAGGTCAGGTCAACCGTGCGCTGTGTCCACGCTGGATTACTGGTGGCACGCCGATAGACCTCTGTCCACGTAAAGCCTTCGTCAGTCGAGATTTCTACAATGGTGTAGTCAATCAAGCCCAGCAATACACTGTCTTGCCAGATGAGGGCCGGGTTGATCGTACCTGCCAGATTGATTTGCCCTTCCAACGTCACGCTGGTGTTGGTCAAGTCCTCATAGTTAACAGGTGACCCACCGGGACGGTTGCTCGGCGGGCTGTCATGGAAGACCAGACTGCCCGTGTAGAGGCCTAATTGGAACAGCGCACTGCCGGTATTTTCATAGTATTCAACCGCGATCAGATTATCACCAGCCGGGAAGGTATAGCTGAAACTGAAGAACGTTGACGGATCAAGCGTCGTTCCAGTATTACAGCTTGTCCAATAGGTGGACGGGCTAATGGTCGTGGGTGGTCCTCCGTTATTTTGGTTGATCACTTGGAAACCGTCGCTCCGATACCCGATGATCTGATAGGTGGTCGGATAATCGAGTTGCATGTTTAAGGTGAACCTTGCGCCAAAGGTGCTGCCATCGTTGATACCAACAGCAACGGGATAGTTGGTGCCCCAGTTGAAGTCCAGACGTTCTGGGAAGGTCGTCGTGGAGGTGATGGAGCTAAGGGCGGGGTTCGCAGTACAGGCACCGGTCACGCCGTTGTACCAGCGGGCTGTCCATGGGCCGGGGCCGATTAACGAACCCGTTGAATACTGCTGTTGGAAGCTGACTCGGACGTGGGCCGAGCCGGTGTTCTCAACATATTGAATGCGAAGAATATGCTCCCCTTCGGGGAAGGTGCGCGTGATCGAATAGGTTCCACCCGCACAACCCCACCTATTGACGAAACGGGTACCGTTGTCCCACATACGGATGCCGTCGTCCATTGAATAGTTGATTACAAGGGTGGTCGTCTCCGCGAAGTTTACCGTTCGAGTAAATTCGATGGCGAACGTGTCGGTGGTTGGTGATACGTAGGATGGCCCGGAGGTATTGCTCCAGTTAAAGTCAATTTGACCACCGGGAACCGGATAGGTACCACGATTGGATGAACCTGATGGCAGCGAGTTAACGTTTAGGCTCGGTGGCGAACAAGTCGAGCTGGTTGGGAAACGCTGAATGTAAGTCGCGTCCCAAGTGCCCGGCCCCAAAGCGTCGGTATCATTACCACTGCCGATGCTACGCGGTTCCAACACCGTTCCCCAATTGTGGTCATAGACCCAGTCACCGGGGGAGAGTGTTTCCATCGTTTCAAGATATGGGTCAGCCGTATATTGTTCTTCGACACCATTGCGGTCAACGACGGAGATGTCATCCAGTGTCCAACCATCGCTGGGGGAAGACCCCGTTAAAGCGTCCAAACGGAAGCGGATACGGATGGTTTGATTGATATAGGCGGCAAGGTTAACCTGTTGGCGTACCCACCCACGATTGGTACTGCTCAGTCGAGTAGTTGGCCCAAATGTCTGCGAAGCCGTCCACCCGATAGGCTGCCAGTCTGACAGCGGAGACCCTTGACTGTTGACGCGCATGTACTCGACGACAACGCGGTCATTGTTGCCCATCTCATAGTGTTCCCAATAGTACAGGGTTGGTTCAACCGCCCCCGTAAGATTGATGTTATAGCGCAGTTCGATAGTCGAATTGGTATCAACTGAATAGTAACCGAACGGGCTTTCGGTAATCGCGGCGACGCCACTGCGATGATCGTTGGTCGTCACGCCCCAACTGCCACCCACGTACCAGTTATTAAGGTTGCCCTCAAAGTCGTCGGCAAATGGCAGATTGATGGTCAGGTCTGTGCTGGCCTCACGAATACAGATGTCGTCGAGATACCAGCCGTCACGAACATCCGTATTGACACGGGCATCTACCCGGAAACGCATACGCAGATTGGTTTGGCCGACCCAAGGCGACAGTTCAATCACATCGCGCTGCCAGCTATCCATGTAGTTGAAGTTGGGCGCATAGTGAATATCCCAACGCGGCAGGGATGTTTGTCCGTTGGTAAATGACCAAAGGTTCGTACTCGTCCAGTTGGCGCCGCCGTCGGTAGAGATTTCGACATAAATCCCATCGCCCACGCCGATTTCCCAATGATGCCAGAATTCCAAAACTGGACGGACAACGGTTGGGAAACCACTCGGTGCAGGGTTGCTGAGGTCAATGTTGGAAATCAGTTCCAATGTGCTGTTGCTGTTATGTTGATATGCGCCAGCGGGGCTGTCTGTCCATGATTGAGCACCGCCGTGTGAGTCATTGTTCGTGACACCCCAATCACCGGCTGCGATCCAGTTGCCGCCACCGGCTTCCGTGTCATCACACCAGTTCGGGCGAATGCTCCCGCTGGGGCGATTGCGGATTTGGAAGTCATCTACCCACCAACCATCGCCTTGAGCACTGTTGTTGCTTTGGATGCGGAAACGCAAGTAGATACGGTTGCGGCGGGCAGCATCGTTGACCACGTCCGAGGGGATGGGCACAACGAGTTGGTTAAACGACGCCTGTGTCTGGTATTGCGCCAAATAGGTTGCGGTGCCATTTGGCGTAATCATGCGCCACGTGGTGCGGTCATGCGAAATTTCGAGATAGATCGCGTCCCCGGAGGCAAGGTCATAGCTGTGCCAGAAAACAAATTGGGGTTCGTCGAGTACGGCGGCACTGAGATCAATGCGCCCGTCGAGTTCCAAAATGTTGTTGTTGCTGGCGGCATATGGCCCACCCGCGCTGTCTGACCATGCGGTGGGGTTACTGTGAACATTCTCGTTTGAGAGTGTCCAGTTGCCGCGATTCGTCCAGTTATCCTCGGTATCCATTGAATCGGAGAAACCAATGGAATAGACCGTTTCAAGGCGGTTATCCACCGTAATATCATCCAAATACCAGCCGTCCGCGTTGGTGGCGGAAGCGTCGGTAATCAGGATAAACCGGATTTCAATGTATTGACCCCGGAAGTCTTGAGTCGCCCCCAGATCGTCCGTAAAGGTCGTAAGGTCAAAGCTCTGGCGGCCATAGGTCGAGGCTGCGGCAGGGCCAGTGTGGACGGTGCGGTCATACCAGCGACCCAGTTGGGCGCTACCCGAAACGCTAACGACGGCACGGTCATATTGGCCCAAATCGTAAGCGTCGGAGAATTCCAAGAAGGGGTTGTTGATAGCGGCCTGCGTCAGGTCAATGCGACCACGATAGCGCAGAATACAGTTTTGACCGCTGGTATAGTTGGTGCTGATGGGTGGGCTGTCATGCCAAGCAGAAGGCGGCGAATTGGGTAGCCAATTGACCAATGACCAGTTGCAGTCAGCGCTGTTGCCGGATTGCCCGGATTTGAACAAGCTGACTTCAAGCATCGCGCCGCTACCCGTATCCCGATGTTGAATCACAATCGGTACTGAACGGGTAGAGGGATTGACCCAATTGATTTCAACGTAGTTGGCACCGGTTGGGCTATAGTTCCAGTCTTGGGCTGAGACCAATTGGTTGGTGCCATCCACAAAAATCCGCACCCCATCGTCGCGACGATAGCGGAAGGTGTAGGCCCCTTGGTCGAGCATAACCGCGTTGGTGAACCGCGAACAGAAGTTGTTGGTTACACCCGCCGCAGGTGAGCTGTTGGCAGTTGTCCAATAGGCATGGGTGGCCCGCGGGAACTGGATAAGCTGTTCTTGGCTGGTGGCGGTTGGCCCGGTGGTATAGCTGCCATCGGTGGCACTAAAAATATTCCCGCTGCTACAGGTAGTCAGATTCCACCATTGGGCGCTCCATGGCGCTAGGTTGGGGTCGGTGAAAACGTCGGTGAAATCTGTCTGCCAGTTATCGGGGTTAGTCGCTGTGTCTTTCCACGGTGCATTCTGGTCTTGGTCTTGTGGTGTGACGGTTGGTCCGGCGGTTGCCCCACTAGGTAACGGTGTGAATGTATGGGTGGCCGTGTAGTTGGGTGCAGCGGTGGGTGGCAATCCCGGATTATTCTGCGGTGCAGGTGTGTTGGTGATGAGGTCAACATCATCCGGGGTGTAGGAGGCCACCGCAGTGACCAAATTCCAGAATTCGTTTGCTTCCAATGGGTCTTGCGGAGTTGTAGTTTGACCCAACAGGTCATAGACAGTCCGGCTAAACACGTTCCCAATCGCTGGCCCGGTGATGGTCAAAATGGCGATGAGGCCAATGAAGGCCAACGCCAAAATCATCACGTATTCAAGCAGCGCCTGACCACGTAGTTTGCCCCCACTCCGAACATTGCTGTGGGTGGGTGATTTTGCGACCTGTTTGGCTTGATGATCGGACATAATCCGTTATCCTCTCCTAAGCCTACCTAAATGACACTAAACAGATAGGATGTTTTTGCATGATCGTTTTTGCTTAGGCTAAGTCCCTAATCGCTGAAATGGTTGTCGAGATAGCACAAAAGCATAGGGGTTGAAAAAATATTCTAACCACCTGTCTTAATGTTACCTGACTACCCGACAAATAATCGCTCATATTTGTAGAAAATTTGTCGGAAGTCCTTGACAAAAAGCCCTGACAAAAAGCCGCTACAACATAGCCTCTTCACACTTTTGTTAGGTGTGGGGTGTGTGTTAGCCTAGAGATTGTAGGTACGATTGCACCCACAGACTTAGCTTAGTCGAAATTGGATTTGTGGGCAATCTTTTTAGGAGGCAAATCAATGGCTACTCTTATTGATGGCAAAGCCGTCGCGGATCGTTTGCATCATCAAACAGCGCAGGCGGTTGAAAAAATGGTCGCACAACACGGCACCCGGCCCGGTTTGGCGGCGGTTTTGGTGGGTGAAAATCCCGCGTCACAAACCTATGTGCGGATGAAACGCAAGGCGTGTGCCGAGGTAGGGATTGAATCATTTGGTTACGAATTACCCGCCAACATCACCCAAGCTGAATTAGAAAATGTGGTGCGCGATCTGAATGCCGATCCCCGTATACATGGCATCTTGGTGCAACTCCCCCTGCCCGATCATCTCGATTCCGAAGCGGTTTTGAGTTTGATTAGCATCGAAAAAGATGTGGACGGCTTTCACCCGCTGAACATTGGACGGCTGGCAATGAAAGGCCGCGAACCCTTGTTTATGCCCTGCACGCCACATGGTTGTATGGTGCTGCTAGAAGATGTTGGGGCTAAGTTTGACGGGGCGAATGCGGTGGTTTTGGGGCGCAGCAATATCGTTGGGATGCCTGCCTCGTTGATGCTGGTCAAACGCAATGCGACCGTCACCATTGCCCACAGCCGTACCCGCGATTTAGCTTCGGTCTGTCGCCAAGCCGATATTTTGGTGGCGGCGGTAGGTCGGGCCGAAATGGTCAAGGGGGATTGGATCAAACCCGGCGCGACAGTGATTGATGTTGGTGTCAACCGGGTAGATGACCCTACCAGCAAGAAGGGTTATAAATTGGTCGGTGATGTGGCGTTTGATGAAGCCAAAGAGGTGGCTGGCGCGATTACCCCTGTCCCCGGCGGCGTTGGCCCGATGACGATTGCCATGCTGCTGAAAAACACCCTCAGCGGGGCAGAGTTAATGCTGGCGAAAAAGGGCAAATAGGGTAATATCCCGCCGCAACTAGAGATGCCCCACAAAGGAAGGTGTACTTTCTATACCGGCGCGAATATCACTCTTTTTGGAAAAATCATTGTGCGATTTGGCGAGGGGCATGAACACTTGATGCGTCAGGCAGCCGCCGATTTTGAGACGCAGGGTGGAAAACTGCCCCCCGATGTTCAGTTGGATTGGTTGATCTTGGGGAATGTCCGCACAGATATTGCCAAGATTCAGGCCGACAAGCGTGTGCCGGCTTGGGACATTATCGTCATGGCGGCACGCGGCGCGTCCTGTAAATATGGTGACCATCCGGCCCATGCCATGCGCTGTCGTAAACAAAAAGTAGCGGAGGCCTATCCGCTTTTGCGCGAAATCATCCGACGGGGATTTATCAAAGGCTGTGATGGAAGCCTGTCGTGGGAAGAACGTGCCCTCGCGTTTGGCAGCGCCTTACATACCCTTCAGGATAGTTATTGCACGGCCCACGCCGGACGGGTAGATAATGCAGTGCCGACCTCACCGATCATTGCCATGTATCCCTATCCTAGTAAACAACACCCGATTACCACCCGGCGCGATAATGTGTGGCAGGACGACGGACAGACGGCCTTTAAACCGGAAGCCGCCGCTGCGATTACTGCCACCGTTGCCGCTTTTCATATTTTTGCCAGTCAATCGGTGGAGGGGATTGAGGAATTTTTAGACCGTTACTTGGCGTTTCGGGAGGATATTGCCGAGACTTTGAATCCGGTTTAATCACCACAGGAGAATCCTATGGGAACCCTTCTCGTTAAAAATATTCACACCCTTGTGACGATGGATGCCACTCGCCGCGAAATCCCTAACGGCGCGATTTTGGTGCGCGATAATGTTATTGAACAGGTCGGCACAACCGCCGAACTTCCCTCAACTGCTGACGAAGTGTTGGATATGAAGGGCCATCATGTTGTCATGCCGGGGTTGGTCAATACGCATCATCATCTTTATCAAAGCCTGACCCGTGTCATTCCGCTGGCCCAAAATTATGAATTGTTTGATTGGCTGAAAACACTCTACCCGATTTGGAAAGGGCTGCATTCCGAAGCCATTAAGGTCAGCACCAAGATTGGCCTAGCCGAACTAATGTTGTCCGGCTGTACCACCGCCAGTGACCATCTCTATATTTACCCCAATAATTGCCGACTAGACGACCAAATTGAATCGGCCCAAGCCATTGGGATGCGCTTTCATGCCAGTCGCGGCAGTATGAGTGTCGGGGAGAGCCAAGGGGGACTGCCGCCGGATTCGGTGGTCGAAGATGAACCGTTTATTCTCAAAGACTCGCAACGGTTGATTGAGGACTATCACGACGCCAAGCGTTATGCCATGCTGCGGATTACCCTTGCGCCATGCTCCCCCTTTTCTGTGTCAGTAGACTTGATGCGCGAATCGGCAAAATTGGCCCGCAGTTATCCCGCCGTCCGTTTGCATACCCATCTTGCCGAAACGCTACCGGATGTTGCCTACAGCATCGAAAAATTTGGCCTTACCCCCGGTGATTATGCTGAAGATGTCGGGTGGGTCGGCGAAGATACATGGCACGCGCATTGTGTCCATCTCAGCGACGACGCCATTGAAAAATTCGGGCGCACAGGCACAGGCGTGGCCCATTGCCCAAGCAGCAATTTACGCCTCGGCAGCAATATCGCACGGGTACGCAAAATGTTGACACACGGTGTGCCCGTTGGGTTGGGGGTGGATGGTTCGGCGTCGAATGACAGCGGACACCTATTCGCTGAAGCCCGCATGGCGCTGTTGAGCGCACGGGCAGGCGGTGATCCCGCGGGTTTGACGGCACGCGAAACCCTTGAACTGGGGACACTCGGCGGGGCGCGGGTTTTGGGTCGAGATGACATCGGCAGCATCGCACCGGGCATGGCGGCGGATTTTATTGCGATCAATGTCAATACGTTGTCTTTCGCCGGGGCGCATCACGATATAGTCGCTGCGTTGCTGTTCTGCACGCCTGCCACCGTAGATTACAGTGTCATCAATGGGCGAGTGGTCATCCGCGAAGGCCGCATTACCACGTTGGAGATTGAACCCGTCATCGAACGCCACAATCAAATTGCACGGACGTTGTATAACGGGGGATAACGATTTTTTAGGGAATCGTGGGTGGCGGAAATCATTTGATGTTTTTTTCGCCTCCCATATGTTAGAATTTGCCCCGCGTTAAAATTTGCGCGAACCTTAAGTTTATGTAATGTTGTCAAGCCGTTGACCCTGCGTTATACTTTCGCGCTGTAATTCACAAACGCTTATTCACGGCATTATTAAAATTCGCTTTACACATGCAAACCAAGTGTTTCGCAGTGGAGAACGTGTCGCATGGAACTAAATCAGTGGGCATTTGTTGGGGCATTCCTTTCCGTTGCATGGCTGCTCCCCCTTGCGCCAATCATTATGAACTACTTCATCGCACCCAAACGCGCCAACCGCATCAAGAACGATGTGTATGAGTGCGGGATCGAGACAGTAGGGGACACATGGGGACAAATCAAAGTGCAATATTATTTGTACGCGATTATTTTCCTTGTGTTTGACGTGGAAATGATTTTCCTGTTTCCATGGGCAGTTGCCTACGCCAAGCTAGATTTCTTTTCGTATATGGCAGGCGCTATCTTCATTCTGCTATTGGTCGAAGGTCTGGCCTATGCGTGGAAAAAAGGCGCGTTGGAGTGGTCATAGAGGTACAGGGAAATACTCACCGCAAATCGGCTGCATAGGCCGATATTTTGTGTGTAGATCGGGAGTAACGAACTATGTATTATGTGAGTGAACTTTTGAAAGATGCTGGCCTGAGCGACGGGCTGGCAAATACGCTAGGGATATACATCAGCGCCCTGTTGCTGGCGACGGTGTTTTTGCTGCTGCCGATTTTCACCATCTGGGTGGAACGTAAAGTAGCGGCCCGTTTCCAAAACCGCGTTGGGCCAAATCGCGTGGGGCCGTTTGGGTTGTTGCAATCCATCCCCGACGTGGTGAAGCTGTTGGGCAAGGAATTGATTTTCCCGCGTAATGTTGACCGTATGCCCTATCTGTTGTCACCCATTTTGATGGTGGTGTCGGTGATTATGATGGTAGCGGTTGTGCCACTTGGCCCCAACATCATCGGGACGGATCTTTCCATCGGGGCGCTTTATTTTATCGCCATTAGCTCGCTTGCCACGATTGGTGTGGTGATGGCGGGTTGGGGCAGCAATAACAAATATGCGCTGCTGGGGGCTTTCCGCACAGTTGCCCAATTGATTAGTTATGAAATCCCGCTGGTCTTTACCCTGCTCGTTCCGGTCATGCTGGCTGGCACGATGAGTATGCAAAATATTGTGGATTTTCAGGGTGACAACTACTGGGTGTTTTTCTATGCCCCGGCTGCATTTGTCATTTTCGTCCTGAGCAATCTCGGTGAAGTAGGCCGTTCGCCCTTCGACCTGATTGAAGCGGAATCGGAATTGGTCGCTGGGTTCATGATTGAATACAGCGGTATGGCCTTTGCGATGTTCTATCTGGCCGAATTCCTGCACGCCTTCTTGATTGGTGTGTTTGCCGCGACCCTGTTTATGGGTGGCTGGCAAGGGCCATTTGTCCAAGCGGTGCCGGCGTTGGGCATTCTGTATCTTTCGGCCAAGGCATTCTTCATCTATTTCTTGACGATGTGGATTCGCTTGACCCTGCCGCGCTTCCGGATTGACCAGATGATGGCCTTCAATTGGAAATTCCTTGTCCCTGTGACGATTATTCATCTGTTGGTGACAGGTTTCCTGTGGAAAGTGCTGCCAGACCCAGAAGTATCGGGCAACATTTTTGAGCGCCTGTTTGACGGGGAAGCCCTGTTCCGCATGGTTGTAATGTTTGGGTCAAGTATGTTGATCTTGGTTTATGCGTTGCGGATGCTGCGGAACTCAATTTCGCGTGGACGAGAAATGACCACCGCCAAATTGCGTGAAGCCTATCCAGCGGCTCATCCGACTACCGCCCCCGCCGGGGATTAATCTTTTCGTGACTTGTTGAGAGGATTTTGCACATGGATATTACATGGCAAACAATAGCCTTTTTCGCCTTCGCGGTGATGACACTCGGCGGCGGGTTGATGGTGGTCATCAACCGTAATCTGTGGCACTCCGCGCTGTTTCTGATGCTCAGTCTTTTTGGGACATCCGGCCTGTTTGTGCTGCTGGTTGCCCCCTTCCTTGCTGCGGTACAGGTGTTGGTCTACATCGGCGCGATTGCCATTCTGGTGCTGTTCGCCATCATGTTGACCCGCCGAATGATGGGCTTGGAAGAAACCCAAAATACCCAGTGGCCTGCTGCGGCTGCGGTAGCGGTGGTGCTGTTTATCATCTTGGTGATTACCGTATCACCGCTGGTAGATGAAGACGCCGTAACCGACATCTTTGGCGACAAGGTGGCGAACTTAAACGCCAATCTGCCGGTTGACCCCGATGCCAAAGACAGCGGCGTGGTTGCCAATAATGACCTTGACATTGTAACGGTTGAGGCGATTGGTGAGGCCCTTGTGACCCGCGACGGGTTTGTGCTGCCATTTGAATTGGCCTCTATTTTGCTGACAGCGGCGCTCATCGGGGCGATTGTGGTTGCCCGCGAAGACGAAGCCTGATTTTTTTCGAGGAGCAGAAATTATGGTTCCGTTGTGGTTCTATCTGGTGGTATCGGCGGCGTTGTTCGCGATTGGTGCGTATGGCGCACTGGCACGGCGTAACGCGATTGCCATTGTGATGTCGGTGGAGTTAATGCTGAATGCGGCCAATATCAATCTGGTGGCCTTTTGGCGCTATCTCAACCCGTTTGAAATTAATGGGCAAATCTTTGCGGCGTTTGTGTTTATCGTTGCCGCCGCAGAAGCCGCCGTCGGTCTGGCATTGATTATCTCGATCTACCGCAGCCGCCAGACGGTCATTGTTGAAGACGTTAACATGCTGAAGTGGTAGACCCGTCGCAGCGGATATAGTCATTCTGCTCGCGCACTAGTCTGGAGAACACGTATGGATGTAAATTGGCTAGACGCAAATTATTTGCCGTGGCTCATCCCGGTGCCGCCGCTAATTAGCTTTATGCTGATTATTTTGTTTACCGGGCGCAATAAAGTCTTAAGTCACTCCATCGGGGTGGGTTCGGTGGTGCTGTCGTTTTTGATGGCCTTTGGCGTTTTCCTAAAAGCCACTGGTACAGAAGAATTCGGCCCCCACGCCTATGGTGACAGCATCAAATGGATGGATGTCGGCCTCAGCGAATTCCGCATGGGTGTGCTGGTTGACCCCCTGACCGCCGTGATGCTGTTCATGGTGCCGATTGCAATGCTGATGATCTTCGTCTACACCGTTGGTTATATGGGTGCGTACCCGGATGACGACCCTCATAAAATCCGCTATTCGCGCTTCTTCGCCTATCTGAGTTTGTTCGCAGGTGGAATGCTGACGCTGGTGGTGGCGGATAACGTGCTGCTCATGTTCATGGGCTGGGAAATCATGGGGCTTTGCTCCTACCTGCTCATCGGCTTCCTCTTTGAAAAGAAGAGTGCCCAACAAGCAGCCGTCAAAGCCTTTATGACCACCCGTGTCGCCGACGTGCTGATGCTGGTGGGGATTGGCTATCTATATGCCGAAGCAGGCACGCTCAGTTTCCGCGACATTCTCTACAATGCGGAAGTCTTGGAGCGACTGGGTAACGCTGATTTGACCGGGTATCTTGGCCTTAGTGCCGCTTCCATTATCGGCCTACTGCTGGTCATCGGGACCATCGGTAAATCTGCCCAATTCCCGCTGCACGCATGGTTGCCGGACGCGATGGAAGGCCCGACCCCCGTTTCTGCCATGATTCATGCGGCAGCAATGGTGTCGGCTGGTGTGTATGCTGTCATTCGCATGTTCCCATTGTTGGAAGCAGGTGGCAATCCGCACCACGCCGAATATACCGCCCCACTCATTTTGATGGGGGTGATTGGTTCGGTGACAGCCCTCGGCGCGGCGGTTTTGGGTGTCGGTCAAAATGACATCAAGCGCGTGCTGGCCTATTCCACGATTTCACAACTTGGGTTTATGGTTGCGGCCCTCGGTATCGGCGCATATGTCGCGGCGGCCTTCCACCTGATTACCCACGCATTTTTCAAGGCCCTCTTGTTCATGAGTTCCGGTGCGGTCATTCACGCGATGGAACATGGCGAACACGCTCTTGAACACGGGCATGGTCACGATGAACATGGACATGACGAGCATCACGCCCATCATGACGAACATGCCCACGACGCACACGCGCATGGACACAGCAGCTATACATGGGCTGACCTGAACGCGAAGATTGAACACGGCATCGAAGCGGGCCATCTGCAACCCGGTGAACGTACCCCCTATGGCGCGGATTATGTCGGGCCAAATGGTGAACTACCGGATGATGCCGAATGGAAACCCAGTATTCCACAGGGTTTGAAACCCGATTTTGTGGCGAAACCCAATAACATCGCCCTCATGGGTGGCCTGGTTAACAAGATTCCCGTGACCGCCTACGCGATGTTGGCAGGGTCAGCCAGTCTGGTAGGTTTTCCGTTAATTACGGCGGGGTTCTGGTCAAAAGACGAGATCATTGCTGACGCGATGACCTTTATTACCAATAATGGTCAATTTGAAGGTCATTCGCCTTGGTTGCATATGCTAGTGTTCTTCTCTTTGGTTATTGCGGCGACCTTTACCGCCTTCTATACCACGCGCATGTGGTTATTGACCTTCTGGGGCAAACCCCGCAGCGCAATGGCGGAACATGCCACTCTGATGAATCATGTTGACCCTGAAGAGCTTGCCCAAGCGCAAACGTCGCTCAAGAAATTCTGGTTGCAATATAGCAACAGTGCCTTGATGCAAGGGCCGCTGGTGGTTTTGGCCTTCTTTGCGATTTTCGCGGGTTTTGTCGGAATTCATGGCGATTTCCCGGTGTTGGAATGGTTTACAGGTAGCCATAATTTCTTCCATGAATTTGTTGGTCCATCCCTGCTGCATGAGCCAGCGACAATTCCCTTTAAGATATGGCCTGTGATCGTGTCGGTCTTAGCTTTCAGCATCGGTGCTGGCTTTGCATACGTCAAATATGGCGTGCCACGCGACAGCTACGAAAAAGACCCTGTGCAAAACATGGTCGGCGATCCCGTCTGGCAGGCGCTCAAGAATCGTTTCGGTTTCGATACGCTCTATCTGGCGACCTTCTATCAATCATTTGAATGGTTCGGGCGCAAAGTTTCGTATCGGGCGATTGACAAAGATACGATTGACGGCATCCTTGAAACCATTGCGGTGGTCTTTAACAATATTGGTGAAGGCATTAAACGCTTCAACCATGTGATTATTGACGGCGTGGGTGATGGTATCCCACAACTCATCGGCTTGAGCGGACGCTGGTTCCGCAATCTACAAAGCGGGCGTGTCCAGCAATATCTGCTCTTTACAGCGGTCATGCTGCTCGCAATCGGTCTGTTTTTCGTATTGCGGGTACTCTAAGAAGGAGACTTGAACTCCAATGGGAAGTTTCATCTCAAATGTTCTTAATTTCTTGATTCTATGGCCTGCACTTGGTGCGATTGTGGTGGCCTTGCTGCCCAGCAATCAACCCAATCTCGCACGCTGGGTCGCACTGGGGATGAGTATTCCATCGCTGATTATCTCCATCGGCCTGTTCTATGCGGTGATGAACGGCGAACCAACCGCCAGCGGCTATCATCTTGAATATGTCAGTGAGTGGTTCCCGGAAATCGGGGCGAACTGGCATGTAGGGGTAGACGGCATCTCGGTGACGATGGTGCTGTTGACGGCTATCCTGACCCCGATTGCCCTGCTGATTGCGTTTGAACATACCGATAACACCAAAGCCATCCTTGGGTTGATCCTGTTCCTACAAATGGGCTTGGTCGGCGTGTTCGTGGCGCTCGACATGGTCATTTTCTTCATTTTCTGGGAAATCGGCCTCGTCCCGATGTACTTCATCATCAACCAATGGGGCGGCGCCAATCGCAAGTACGCCTCGATGAAGTTCTTCATCTATACGATGGCGGGGTCACTCGGTTTGCTGCTGGCGATCCAGTTGATCGGGTTTACCGTCGGTGATGTCAAAGGCTTAAACGGCCCGACATTCGACATCCCCACTTGGCATCAAGTCTGGCCCGAAATTGGGCGTGACGCGACCTATACTTTGACGGGTGAAAAAGACGGCGAAATTCTCGGCGTCAGCTATACCGCCGTAAAATATTATGCCTTCCTCGGCTTCTTCATCGCGTTTGCGATCAAGATTCCGGTCTGGCCCTTCCACACATGGTTGCCCGATGCTCACACGGAAGCTCCCACCGCAGGCTCGATGCTGCTGGCGGGTGTCTTGCTGAAATTAGGGGCATACGGGTTCATTCGGTTGGTGATCCCCCTATTCCCCGAAGAAATCGCCAGCCCACGCACGTTGTTGGGTGTGGAAGACCTAAACTTCACCTTTGCCCAAGTCATGGCGGGGTTGGGGATGTTGGGAATCGTGCTTGGCGCGTTCTCAGCATGGGCACAGGACGACCTCAAGAAATTGGTCGCCTATTCTTCGGTCAATCACATGGGTTTTGTAGTGATGGGCCTCGCGGTGATGGGGGTCTGGTACAGCGTCCTGTGGGCACAATCCCCCGACGTGGATGACCCCGTGCTGGCCCTCCAAATGGCTGGGCAGGCGTTGGAAGATGAGGATCTCGATAAGTATCGGGAGCAAACTCAACTCCAAGCGGCGACGATAGAAGAACTGTCGGCCAGCGATCAAAAGGCATTGGCCCAGCTTAAATTGGATGCCGAACTGGATATGGATGAAAACATGCAAAGTGCCAATGTCGCCCTGAACGGCGCGGTGCTGCAAATGTTTAATCATGGTCTCAGCGCGGCTGCCATGTTCTTGTTGGTCGGGGCGCTCTATCACAAAGCGCATACTCGTGACCTGCGGCGTTTCGGCGGTCTGTGGCATATCGTGCCGGTGTTTGGCGGCTTGTTCGTCTTCACCAGCATGGCAAGTCTGGGCCTGCCCGGTTTGAACGGCTTTACCAGCGAGTGGATGATTGTTTCCGGCTCATTCCCGTATTTTGAGGTGATGGTACTCATTAGCACGCTTGGTTTGCTGCTGACGGGTGCGTATATCCTGAAGGGGATTCAGAAAGTGCTGCAAGGCCCACCGAATCCGGATTGGATTGAATATCACGAGCATCATCACAGCTTGGAAATCGCCCGCCGCGAAACGATTGCCATTGCACCATTGGTCGCGTTGATGTTGATTACGGGGCTGTATCCCAACTGGATTTTGCCCGTGATTAACGAGCGCGTCTATCATCTCTTCTCGGCATTTATTCGGTAATCAGCCGGCTGGCTAAAATAGGAGTTTATTTTGATGGAAACTCAGTTCAGCGGCATTCTTACAGGCATTTTGGCCTTTCCCTTTGTCGCCGCGATCATCATTCTGTTTATTAATAAAGAACAGAAAGAAGTGATTCGCACAATCGCGGCCTTCGCTACCGGAGCAAGTTTGATTCTGGCGGCGCTGGTCTTTTTCACCTATGACACCGAGGCGGCCCGAACTGCGAATGCTGGTCTTATTGATAGCGGCAGTGGGCTGCTGACCTTCCAATTTGTGGATAAGGTGACATGGATTAAGGAACTCGGCGTCAGTTATCAATTGGGGGTAGACGGTTTGGCCGCCCCAATGGTGCTGCTGACGGGTCTTGCCAGTTTTGCCGGGGTGATGATTTCATGGGGCATCGAAGACCGGGTACGCGAATTTATGGCGTTTTTCCTGCTCTTGGTCGCCGGGGTGTACGGGGTGTTTCTTTCCACCGACATCTTCCTGCTGCTGTTCTTCTATGAACTCGCCATCTTCCCGATGTACTTCCTGATTGCAGGTTGGGGCTGGGTGGAACTGCGCGAATATGCCTCTATGAAGCTGACCCTCTATATCTTGATTGGGTCGGTCATTGCATTGGTTGGCATCTTGGTGCTGTATTTTGAGGCCGGATCGTTCTTCACCGAAAATCCCAATCTATTGCCCGCCACCTCAGAAAGTGCCTACAGCTTCGACTTCAACCACATCCAAATTGCCGCCCAACAGGGTGCATTTGCCGAAGCTGACTATCTTGGCTTGGGTGACGGGGTAACGATTGCCCGCTTCTGGTTCCCCTTCATTTTCTTGGGGTTCGCGGTGCTGGCTGGTATCTTCCCCTTCCACAACTGGTCACCCGATGGTCACGTGGCAGCACCAACCGCTGTTTCGATGATTCACGCGGGGGTGTTGATGAAACTAGGCGCATTGACCGCGATTCGTTTGGGGGTTCAACTCCTGCCAGACGGGGCGCGTGTCCACTTGCCTTGGATTATCTTCCTTGCGTTAGTCAATGTGGTGTATGGCGCATTTATCGCCTTCCGCCAGCGCGACTTCAAGTATGTCATCGGGTTTAGCTCGGTGTCGCACATGGGGTTGGTCAGCTTGGGTGTGGCGACCATGAACACAACAGGTATGACGGGTGCGGGCCTGCAAATGTTCTCGCACGGTGTCATGACGGCCCTCTTCTTCTCGTGCGTCGGTATGGTCTATGACCGAGCGCATACCCGCGATATTCCCAGTTTGGGCGGGTTTATCAAGAAGATGCCGCTGGTCGCAATCGCCTTTGTTATCGGCGGTTTGGTCAGCATGGGTATGCCGGGCCTGAGTGGGTTCGTGGCCGAATTCCCGATCTTTATTGGTGTTTGGCGTGGGATTCCAGATGCGATTATCTCCCTCTCCCCGACCAAATTGACCGAAGGTGGCGCGAATTACTATGGTTTCATCGCAATTGCGGCGGCCCTCGGTATCATCCTAACAGCGGCCTATGTGCTGCGCGTTGTGGGGCAGGTTTTCTTTGGCGAATTCGATGAAGAAAAATTCCCCGACATCACGCCCATTCGGATTCAGGATCGCGTAGCAATTTATATGCTCACGGTGTGGCTGATCGTTTTGGGCGTGTATCCGAAGATTATGTCGGATATGATCGAAAGCGCCGTCCAGCCGGTAGTCGGGCTACTCACCGGCAGTAAGTAATTAGGAGAGCGTAACTGTGCCTGATTTGATGCAGTTTAATAGTGACGATACACGCGGTTTTCTGGCGATTTTGCCGGAAATCTTGATGACAATCCTCGTATTGATTGTCATCTATATGGATTTGTTTTTGCCTGCCAGCCGTCGCAAGAGTGTCGGTTATATGGCGGGGGTTGGGATGCTGGTTATCGGTGGCCTTGCTTGGTTGCTTGTACCCAGTGACGGCCTCAAGGTCTCCCAACAACTCGTGTTGGGTGGCATGGTTCGCAGTGACGATCTCGCCAAAATCTTTAAGGTGATGGTCGCGCTGGTCGGCGGTCTGACCTGTCTAATGGGCATGGGTGATAATCGCCTGCGCTATAAAGGCGAGTTCTATGCTCTGATAATCATTGCCACGATGGGGGCCAGCCTCTTGAGCAGCGCCGCCGACTTGGTGATGGTGTTCATCTCGCTGGAAACCCTCTCGATCAGCCTGTATGTGCTGTCGGGGTTTGTGCGCCGTCCTGAAACCCCCGATCCAGCCCAAGAAGCCTTTGCCAGCCGCAGCGCCGAAAGCGGATTGAAATATTTCCTGTTTGGTGCGTTCACCTCGGCTTTCTTGCTGTATGGCCTGAGCCTGCTCTACGGTTTTTCGGGTGGTCACACCAATATTTACCGCATCGGGCAGGCTTTGGCGACTGGTGACCAAGATAAAGCCCCGATTATTCTGGCCCTCATGATGGTCGCCGTCGGCTTTGGTTTCAAGATTAGCGCCGTGCCTTTCCACTTCTGGACACCCGATGTGTATGAGGGTGCACCCACCCCGGTGACTTCCTTCATTTCGGTGGTCTCCAAAGCAGCAAGTTTCGCGGTGTTGACCCGTTTCCTGTTAGCAGTCTTCCCGCCCGAGCAGTTGATTAGTGTTCCCGTTGACCAATACAAGGAACTCAGTCAAATCTGGGTGCAGTTACTGTCTATTCTGGCGGTCATCACCATGACGCTCGGCAACATTGTCGCCCTAAGCCAACGCAATATTAAACGCCTAATCGCCTATAGCTCGATTGCCCAAGCGGGGTATACCCTGATGGGTGTCGCGGCGATTGCCACCACCAAATCTGGTGATGGTGCGGCGGCGGTCGCGTACTATATGTTCATGTACGTCTTCACCAATACGCTGTTTTTTGCCAGCATCATCCTGTTTACCAATGCCACTGGCTCAGAAACCATTGCCGATATGGCGGGCCTCAGCCGTCGCAATCCTTGGTTGGCGATGGGGATTACAATCGCCCTGCTCTCACTGGCAGGGATTCCACCCACCGCCGGATTCGTTGGCAAGTTCTTGCTGTTCCGTGCCGCTGTTGACTCTGGCCTAACATGGCTGGCTATTATCGGTGTTTTGAACTCGATCATCGCCCTTTACTACTATCTGGTGGTCATCAAGGTCATCTATGTTGATCGTGGCCCCGACGATGAGAAACCGATTGACATGCCTGCCCCTTATGGGTTTGTTATGGCAGTCAGCACCGTCGCGGTAGTTTTGCTCGGTACATTCCTGATTAGCCCAATTGTAGATTGGGCCACCGAAGCAGGTTTAGATCTGTTCCGTCTGTAAACCCAACGACTACGCTCTCCGCGCCCTGCTTCTATATTAGAGGCGGGGCGTTTTTGTTTATAATCTAGGGGAAGCGGTCAACCAAAAAGGTTTATGTGAGATAATGCCCTACCGAAAAATGATGTTTGTCGGCCTTATATGCCTGATATTGTCGGGCATTATTCCCGTTGGCGGAGTGGTGACCCAATCCGACAGCGATGATTTGCCAGATGTCGCTTGGATTGAATTTGGTCGGTATGTCGGCAGATTATGGCTTTTCCAATCCGAAACAGGGGTGTCACAGGTTTCAGATGAGGAGGCGCGGTGTGCGGCTTTTTCGCCTCAGCAGACCCATATTGCCTATCTGACCGCGTTGACCCTCAACATTATCCGGCTGAACGGCCTTGAAACAATCCTCAATTTGCCTGTAGATGGCCTAACTATCCCTTCCCTACATCTGACGCTGAATGGTCGGACATGCCCTATCTGGCTGGATGAAACATCGCTCGTTTTCTCGACCGTGTTTTTTGCCGAGCCGTATGGGATGCCTGCCTACAATCTTTTCCATTTAGACATCAATACTGCCGAATTAACCGAAGTGCTGCCCTTTGGCGAAGGCGGCGTGATTGTCCCAAGTCCAAATCGTCAGTTTTTGGTGATTTTGCAACCGGGCGAGTATGCCGACCCTGCCAAACTCGGCAAAATATCCATCATTGATTCGACTACCTTTCGACCCATCAAAGATAATTTTGAATTTCCACCCGTTGCGACAGCCGCCGAATATCTATGGGTTCCAACGATTTTTTGGAAGGCTGATAGCACGAGTTTTGCATTTGGCCTACCGGATCGTGATCTTGTATACAGCTTTGAACAGACACCCCTTTCCAATATTTGTTATATGACCATAGATGACCAGCCCGCCCGCTGCCAAGCATATGCCTTTGATTTCTGGGGGATGCCTATTTTCAACGATTCATTGACCCGCGTCGCTTATATCCAGCCTTCTGAGGTAGATCAACCGTCGCGTTTGATTTATGGAGCATTCTCGCCCGACGCCCCTCAGGAATTATCAGAAATCGCCTTTTCCCCTACGACCACCGCAAGACCGATTCTATGGCTGGATGATGATAACCTATTATTTATGGAGTACCCGAAGGCTGAACCCGATTTGAGCGCGGTCAATCTAATAACAGGCGAGGTGCGGTTATGGCCCAGAGAAAGTTCGGCAGTGAATCAGCCCGTCATTACGTTACAGGCACTCGGCGATGGTTTATATATGCTGTCGGCGGGTAATTATCGTGAACCCCATTCAATAGGCTTCTATAGCACGGTGGATGGGTCGTTTACCCAACTGGCGGAGGTAGATACCATCAGCACGGTTGTTTTTGCTGACCGCTGAACACACATCCTAAAATGTGGGGACTATGGCAGCACCCTGTAACAGCGGTATACTGAGGAGGTAATGAAACGAGATAAGTCTATATGGCCCAACAATCCCATCTCCCAAATTCGCCCCTCTCGGCCTCGCATGACCAACCCATGTATGGTTGGGCGCTGGATAGCCACAAACGACCCGTGCCGATTTCACTGGCGGGGCGCGGCGCACAGGGCTATACCTGCCCGATTTGCAGTGGCCCGATGATCGCCAAAAAGGGCGACATCAAGCAGCATCATTTCGCCCATGAATTTGAAAGCCTGTCGGAATGCACGCCCGAAAAAGTCGCCAAGAAAATCGCGGGGACGTGGTTGGTGTTGGAATTGGGCGAACGCATGGCCCACAAAAAGCCGTTTTCTTTGGAATGGCAGATGTATGGCGAGACGCACCATGCCAATTTGTTGAAAGGCGTCACGGCGATTCAGGAACACCTTGATATTGAAAAAACCGAGGCCGACGTTGCGCTGATGCAGGGCGAAAAATGGGATCACCCCTATGCCGTGTTTATGTTGAATTTGGATAGTAAGCGTGACCCATTGATCTATACTCAGTTCACCGCCCAATCTATTCCAGTGATTAGTCTGCCTTCGGAGCAATTTCGTAGCGGACAGGTGACACTGAAATCGTTATTGGAAGCGGCGGCGGTCTATGGTGGGTGGTGGTTGCTGGAAGAAAGCGAACGTCTGCCAGAGCGCTTGGAAAATGACCCCAATGCCATTCGCCAGATTTTAGGCCGTTCGGTGATCCAGCCGCCCTATCGTTTTTGGGGGCCATTGGTCAGCCTCTATGGTCAGCAGCATGTATTGCGGGTGGGGGCGAATCTGGTATGGCTACCGCCGGAATTATGGCAAATCGCGGTTGGTGGAACGCGCAACCGTATGAGCGAAGATTTGACTATCACCACGCAGGAATGGCCGCAAAAAGATGGCAGTATCATCGCGCTGTATTATGTCAATTTGCGTAATGCCGACTACGCTGTCGCCATTCGTCGTTTCCGGTCGGGTGAGGATGTGCGTGCCAATCTGCCTGCCCAATATCGAATGCGTCGAACCACTGCTGAAGAAGTAGCTCGCGCCCTAATCGCAAACTAACATTTGACTCGTATTTAACCTCATCGTTTGACCATTCCACAATTTGCCTGTACGATTTCTGGTGTACCATTTGTACCTCTGGGAGTCGTCTTGTGGCGTCATCTGAATATCATCGCCTGCTAGAAGAAGCGGTTCAACATATTCAATCCGGCAATCCAACCGAGGGGCGTCGTCTGCTGCAACAAATCTTGGCGGAAGATGCCAGTTTTGCGCCCGCATGGTTATGGTTGGCCTCGGTTGCGACCACTCGTGATGAACGGGTTATGGCCCTGCGACGTGTCCTACAAATCGAACCCCAGAACGAAACGGCACGGGCGGCTCTGCACCAGTTAGGTGAATTCGATTATTCTGATGATCCCTTAGCAGAGGCGTTTGCCCCCCGCCCCCCCCAACAGCCATTTTTGTCGCAGCGAGATTGGATGATAATCGGGGTTGCGATTGTTTTGATGCTGGCGGTTGTATTGGCGGCGGCGGTGGTGCGACAGTCGCAAAATGACGAACCAACACCCATTCCTGCTACCAAAACATTTACCCCCAGCCCTAGTTTTACACCATCCATGACCTTTACCCCGCGCCCGACCAGTACCCCGATCATCCAGAACACTTTGCCGCCGACATGGACGCCTGCGCCGACCCTAACGCCGATGCCTACCCGTACCCATTTGCCGACCTTCACGCCGCGTCCGACCAGTACACCCTTTACACCCCGGCCTTCTCCAACAGTGCAATTTCTGGGATAGGGCTATAATAAGGGGCGGCGGTCTGATTTTTTATGAACACATGATGGAGTTAAAAACCGCGTGGAACTCGAAGCCTCATCAATCATAGCCGGTATCATCACTTTGCTCTATTTCGGCTTGCTTGCGATTGTATGGCGCAATCGTCACAAGATTGGCTCAGAAACCCTGCCGTGGCTCACGAGTGTCTTGATATTTGCGACCCTCGCTAGTTTGGTTTCGATTGTGTCCCCAAGTAGCGGTGATTTTGTGGAAGGCCGCCTCACCCAAACCTCGCTGGTCATCTACCTTCTCAGTTTCATGCTGGTCGCCTACACCGTTTTAACCCTGATTTTTTTCTTGAAAAAGCGCCATATTGCCATGATTGGCCTTGTTTTAGGGCTTGCGTGGTGTGTGGCATTGGTGGGATTAGGGGTATTTAGTGACTCCCCCCTTGGCGCCGAAAATTGGATCGCGGATTTGATTGAAGACCTCGACCCGGCTGGCCTTATTGCGATTGGCGGTTGGGCGGTGATCGCTCTTGTTTTGCTAGGATTGTCGTTCGAGCGATTTTATGCCGCTGGACTGCCCGAAGTTGCCAACCGTGCCTTGTTCTGGGCGATGGTTGTGCCACTGGTGTTGACCGGAGCAGTCTTAAATGCCAGCCACACCGAATTTCTGCGTGAGGTCGGCTGGGTGATTCAATTGCTTGGCCTTGCCGGGGTCGTCTATGGTGTAATTCAACTGCGCGTGGTAGACATCCGCCAGACCATTCGCCTCAGCACAATTAATTTAGTCCTGACGCTCATCACTGCCGGACTTATTTGGGGCGTGCTGCTGATCGCTGATGAGATTAAGACGGATAATGTAGACAATCGTCGTGTTGTTCTGATTGGTTTAGCCCTCATCACCGCCGCCCTCTATGGCCCACTCTATTTGATTTCGCAGGCCCTCTCCGCCCGCCTGATACGCCAAGAAGTAGATGATGTTAGTTCCGAAGTACGTCGTTTTGTCGAGACGATTACGGGTGTGGTGGAGATTGATGAACTGGCCCAAGTCGTGATGAACACCCTGCGTGATGTTGTGCGGGTGCGGCGCGGTGTCTTGTTGATTGTTTCGGCAGGTGAACACTCCAATAACCTGCGAATCGAACCGCACAAGGTCTCGTTAGGCGAAGTGCCGCCGACACAGGGGTGGTTGAGCATCGAAAGTCCCATCCACAGCCATTTTATTAAACATCGCCGTCCCTTACTCCAATTCGACCTCGACTATGCCAAAGAATATGGTGAAGTCATCCCAGTCGAGCGCGAATTTTTCCGTCAATTACGCATGGCGGCCTTTGCCCCTATTATGGTGCAGGGGCGGCTGATTGGTGTGTTGGCGTCGGGGCCAAAATTGACTGATGCGCCATTTTCCGCCAGCGACCTTGAATTGCTAACCACCATCGCCAATCAGACCGGCATTGCCCTGCGAAATTCGCGTTTGGTGGATGACCTGCGTAAACGGGAACATGATGTCGCCGAAAGCAACAAACGCCTTGAAGCCGCCAAACGTCAATTGGAAGCCCTCGACGCGGTGAAGACCGACTTTATCACGATTGCCAGCCACGAACTGCGTACCCCGCTGGCCCAGATTCGCGGGCATACAGATATTATTGAAGCCCTCAACGAGCAAGGCATCCTTGACCAAGATCAACTGACCGGCCTAACTGCCAATTTGCGCCGTGCCGCTGACCGCTTGGAAACCCTGATTGGCGATATGTTGGATGTTAGCCAGCTTGACCTTAGCGCGATGGATTTGCGTTTTGCCCAGACCACGATTGAAAATGTGGTGCGCTTGGCGATTGAACCTCTACAGGAGAGCATCCGCAACCGCAAACAATCGTTGACCGCACGTGGCTTGCGCGGCTTACCCGTCATCGAAGCCGATATGCAGCGTTTGGTACAGGCGATTCGCAATGTGGTCTTAAACGCCGTCAAATTCACCCCTGATGGCGGGCGCATTGACATCATTGGTAGCTTGGTTTCCAATACCCAGACGGGCAAAGATGAAATTCAAATCGCCATCAAAGACTCTGGTATTGGGATTGACCCCAAAAATCACGAGGCTATTTTTGAGAAATTCTTCCGCACCACCGACCCCGGCCTGCATTCCACTGGCACGACCAAATTTATGGGCGCTGGCCCGGGCTTAGGTTTGACGATTGCACGCGGTGTCATTACGGGGCATGGTGGACGGGTTTGGGTGGAAAGCGAAGGCTTTGACCCCGATAAATTACCCGGCAGTACCTTCTATATTGTGCTGCCTATCACCCCGCCCGAAGGTGGACGCCGTGTGATGACCTTCTCTGGTGGGACAGCCACCGCCCGTCCAACCCAACCCAAGCCACCTGCGGGATTGAGCGAATTGGTGAAAGAGCCAGCCAAACCAGCCGAAGTTGCAGCCATCGCGCCACCGCCTGCTGAAAAACCTGTCGAACCCATTGTGCCGGATGAGGAAGAAGAGGAGGAGGATAAAGATGCCCCCTTCATCGAACCGAATCCGACCATCATCAATCCGGCGGCAAGTCGGGTCGGGTTGACATCAGCGGCAAAAGCGGCGGCGGAAGAAGCATTAGCCGAGATAGAAGCCTCATTGGATTTAGATGAGGCCCCCCCGGAAAATACTGATGATGACAGCAAGTGGTAGTATGGAATTTGGGGAGAGGCGGGTCTTAGAGCGTGCCCCTACATAAAACCCTGTTTTGTAGGAGTCAAGCTCAGATTGACCCTGTTCTCGTATAACACCTAAGCGAATTCGACGGCGTAGTGGCTCAGGATTTTCAACACCAATAAATTGATGTCCTGCTGAATCGCTTGATAGGCTTCGGTTTTGGAAACGCTGAAATAGGCCGCCACACGAATTTGGAGGGTTGCCCCTTCAATCGCAACAAACTGGACAACGGGCGAATCGGCAATGACTCGCTCGTGTGCATTCAGGGTCGTGCGGATGCTGTTAATCACCCCCAAGATTTTTTCCGGCGGGGTGTCCCGCTTGATGTTGAGGGTCATGTCCAAACGCCGTTTGTTTAAGCGCGACCAGTTGATGACGCTTGTACTGGCGACGTCCCGGTTCGGCACAAACACTAGCGACTGGTCATATTTGCGGATGCGGGTGGTACGGAAGCCTAGCCCTTCCACTGTACCTTCGCTGTCCTTGACGATGATATGATCGCCTACTTGAAATGGTGAATCAGCCATAATCACGAAGTAGCCGATCAAATTAGATAGGGCATCTTGGGCTGCCAGCGCCACCGCCAAACCGGTAATGCCCAACCCGGCAACCAGCGTACTCAGATTATAGCCGAACTGCTCCATCACCAGCACAATGCCAAAAATTAGCACCAGCGCCCGCCCAATTTGCCGCAAAAAGCGGGCCACATTCGTGTCAATGCGTTTGATGCGATTGCGTTGGGTCTCCAGCGAATCCACCAGTACATCAATGGAGCGATACAGCCCCCAAAAAATGATAGCGGTGACGATGGCTATGAAAACTTGGTCAGAAATCTTGCTGAGTTCCGGCCCAATCTCCAGCACATCCAGCGCCGCCCAAAAACCGATTATCGTTACCAGCAGTTGGGCAGGTATATCAAACGCTAGCACCAGCCGATCATCAAGGGTGGTTTTGCTGCGTCCCATTAATTTGGCGATCAAGACCAACACACGGTCAACAATCCGGCGGGCCAGCAGGGTCAGCAAAAACAACCCGATTGCCAGCACAATCCGCACTGTATCGTCGGATAGGCCTAACCCCAGTGTGTGGTTGAGAAGATATTCGAAGTCTTTTTCTATACTGTCCATTGGTCGTTATTACTTGGTTGGGTCGGAGCTTTTGAGATTGGCTTCTTGCAGCACTTCTTCGGCGGTAGTCTTCGCAACCGAGGCGATTTCTTCCTTCAGCTTTTCCTTTCCCTGTTTTTCCTTACGGCTCTCATACATGAAGTCCAGAAGCTTTGGACCAAAGAGGCCGAGAAAACCCCCAATTAGGGTCGAAATAAGGATAACAACTGTCAGTGAAACATTTTTGGCGTTCAGAAACAAAAATTCCAGATCGGCTTCATTTCCGACATTTTGCACTAAAAAGATGATGAGCAGTAGGAACAGCAGCAAACCAAAAACAGTTCGACGGTTCATGACCCGTGATTCCTTTCAATGGTTAATAGCACACTCCCAATACTCTACACCATTCATCAAAAGCTGACTAGCGGTGGCTAAACCTGTGTTTGACTTTTAGCGTGAATCGTCTACAATGTGAAACAGTCAATCCTACTTAAAGTTTTGGGTTTAGAGGAACTTAGAAAATATGCCCCCGGCGGAAAATGGCGCTTCCAGTGGCCCAATCTTGCATGTCGATAAAATCTCGCTTAGTTTTGGTGGTATCAAAGCTATCCAAAATGTTGATTTTAAGGTGAACCCCGGCGAAATTTTTGCGATTATCGGCCCTAATGGCGCAGGCAAAACCAGTACCATCAACAGCATCAGCGGTTTTTATCACCCCCAGCAGGGTCGTATTCTGTTTGAGGGTCAAGATATTACCCATCTGCCCACCTATAAACGTGCCCCTTTGGGAATTGCCCGTACCTTCCAAAATATCGCTCTCTATACCCACATGACCACCCTCGACAATTTGATGGCGGCGCGGCATATCTTTATGAAATCCGGCATCATTAGTGGTGCGGTCTATTGGGACATATTCAAATTCTTGCCGTCCAACCTGCGCGACTCCATTGGCAAATATTGGAAACCTGCCATTCAAGAAGATGTTGAAAATCGTGCGATTGTTGAAGAAGTGATTGATTTCCTCGAAATGAATCATGTCCGCAAGCGCACTGTTGGAACACTGTCCTATGGCCTGCGTAAACGGGTCGAATTAGGTCGGGCACTGGCCCTGCAACCTCGCTTACTGCTGTTGGATGAACCAATGGCGGGCATGAATGTCGAAGAAAAAGAAGACATGGCCCGTTTCATCCTCGATATTCACGATTACAGCGGCACCACGATTGTGTTGATCGAACACGATATGGGCTTGGTCATGGATATTGCGGATCGAATTGTCGTGTTGGATTTCGGTCAAAAGATTGCCGAGGGGACACCCGACGAAATCCGCCGCGACCCCGCCGTAATTGAAGCCTATTTGGGTGAAGAGACCGTTTAAATAATTCTTTGTTTTTTGAGGTTTTGTGATGACCAATAATGCAATTCCGAACGACCCAATTGGCCCGTTGGCGACTGATGCCGATACCCTGCCTAAGCATTTTCTGAAAACCGCGAGAAAACTTAGCGGTCAGGTTGCCATGCGTAAAAAACGTTATGGCATCTGGCAAGAACACACATGGAATGACAGCTTTCAGCATGTCCACGATTTTTGCTTGGGGCTGGTCAGCATGGGCCTCCAACGCGGCGACAAAGTGGGCATCGTGGGCGATAACGACCTCGAATATTATTGGGCCGAACTTGGGGCGCAATCGGCTGGCGGCATTACCATCGGCATTTTCACCGATGCCACCCCCCGCGAATTAGAATATTTGCTGAATAATTCCGAATCCGCCTTTCTGGTCGCCCAAGATCAAGAACAGGTGGATCATGCCCTCGAAATCCGCGAAAAAGTACCCAATATCAAGCGGGTCATTTATTGGGATGAAAAGAGCCTGCGCGGGTATCATGACGACTGGCTGATTTCATTTAGTGGCGTCGAGGCGTTGGGTCGCGAATATGCCAAAACGCATTCCGGCGTCTATGAACAATTGGTCGCGCAGGGCAAAGGCGATGATATTGCTATTTTGAGCTATACCAGTGGCACGACTAGTTTGCCCAAAGGCGCGATGATTTTGCATCGTAACCTGATTTACGGGTCGCGTCATGTGCATACCATTATGCCGGTCTATCAAAATGACGATTATGTGTCGTTCAGCCCACTGGCATGGATTACCGAACAGGCCCTCGGCTTGACTGACCATGTGATTGATGGCACAGTGATTAATTTCCCCGAAAAAGCCGAAACCGTGCAGCAGGATATTCGAGAGATTGCCCCGGTGACGCTTTTGTTCCCCAGCCGCCTATGGGAAAGTCTGGTCAGCATTGTCCAAGCGCGTATGGCGGACTCCTTCTGGATTAATCGCTGGTTATATAAGCGATTTTTGCCCATCGGTTATAAATGGGCCGAGGCGCAGGAACAAGGCAAACGACCCGACCCGCTGCTACAGGTGCTTCATTTTATCGGTGAATTTGCCCTTTACGCCCCTCTGCGCGACAAACTGGGTCTATCGCGTATCCGCTATGCCTATACCTCCGGCGCGGCCCTCAGCCCCGACGTGCTGCGGTTTTTCCGTGCGATTGATGTGGAATTACATCAACTCTACGGCTCAACCGAGTGCCAAACCCACACCATCCATTACCCCGGTGATGTTCGCATGGGTACCGTCGGCCAAGCCCCGCCAACGGTTGAAGTGAAACTGGGTGATGATGGCGAAATTTTGGTCAAGAGCCGCAGCGTTTTTGCCGGCTACTATAAAGACGAAGAAAAAACCCAAAAAGCCCTGACCCCCGATGGCTGGTTCAAAACAGGCGATGCGGGATATGTAGATGAACACGGGCATTTGATTTACCTTGACCGCGTGGCCGACCTGATTACCCTTGCCAGCGGTGAGCCTTTTAGCCCGCAATATATCGAAGGCCGTCTCAAATTTAGCCCGTATATCTACGATACGATGGCGGTGGGCGGGTTCGATATGCCCTATGTGAGTACCATGATCACCCTCGATTTTGAAAATGTGGCACGGTGGGCCGAAAAACGCGGTTTATCGTTTACCACGATGGTTGACCTCTCCCAGCGCGACGAGATTGCCGGACTCATCATGGAAGATGTTAACCGCACCAACAAAACTTTGCCGCCACCCGCCCGTATCCGCCGATTTGTCATCCTGCCGCGTGCGTTTGACCCGGATGAAGAAGAACTCACGCGCACCCGCAAACTGCGTCGTCGGTTTATGGAGCAAAAGCATGGGGAGATTCTAAACGCCATTTACGGGGGCCAATCTATGCTGCTCGTCCGTTCGGAAGTGCGCTATCGAGATGGGCGCGTGGGCCATACCGAAACCGAGGTGCGCGTCCGCGATGTCGGTGACACCAAAGATTTGCCTGTGGTCAAATTGGGTGGTTTTGAAACACCCCAGATGGCAGGCGACTAACGATTTTTGAAAATAATTTGGAGAGCTATTCTTTATGTCGGATGCAGATATACTCGGGCAGAGTCTCTTTAATATCATCCAATTTACGATCTGGGGCATTCTCAGCGGCGGCATTTATGCGCTGGTGGCCCTCGGCATCGTCATCATCAACAAATCGTCCGGTGTGTTTAATTTTGCACACGGCTGGTTGATGTTCATTGGCGGCCTCTTTTTCTGGCAGGTTTTCCAGAACGGGGCATCCGACCAAGTGACCGCTGGCCTTAGCTTGGCAACCGCCTTTTTGGTCATCGGGGCGGTGATGAGTATGGGTATTGGTGCAACCGCTGTGCGACCTGAGTCCAGCAGCACCAAACAAGGTCGGTCAGAGTGGCAGATACGCTTAGAGAAAATCGGACGTAAATGGATTAGCACCCTAACCAGCCGACGCTTTCTCATCGCGCTTGCCCCCGCGATTATCGCCGCTATCGTGATGGCCGTTTTGGTGAACCAAGAAGATTCCAAAATCTTGCGCGGCGCGTTGGCAGGCATTGTCGGCAGTATTCTCATCGGCATGTTTGTCGAACGCTTCACCATTCGTCCACTACTCGGCCAACCCCTCTTAACGGCGATTTTGATGACACTAGCAGTCGGTTTTATCATTCAAGGCTCAACCCAGTTGATTTGGGGTGCAGATGAACGGCCTATCCCGGTGTTTGTTGAAGCAAGCGAAAAGAAACCCATTTCTGTGCCAACGGGCATAGATGCCAACGGCAACACCATTTATACCGTCATTGGTTACGATATTTTGCCGTCGCGCGCCTTGCCCGACTATGAGGTTGATACCACAAGCGCGTTAGGTGAACCGCTGCGTTTTCCACGTAACCTGACATGGGGCTTTGGCATTGCGATTGCGACCTTTGTGGCCTTTGTCTGGCTATTCCAGTACACCTCGATTGGTCTGGCGATGCGGGCAACGGCGGAAAATCAAGTCTTGGCAGAGAGTGTGGGCCTACGAGTCCGCCTCATCCTCGCCATTGTGTGGGGTACTGTCGCGGTCATGGCAGGTATCGCCGGGGTGATTCAAGGCACAGGCGGGTCGGGGTTAAGTGCCCTCGTGATTCCCGCATTGGCCCTACGTGTATTTCCTGCGGTTCTGCTCGGCGGCATGGATTCGGTTACCGGGGCGTTGGTTGGCGGCTTGATCGTCGGTGTGGTTGAACAACTCAGTATTTTGTTTATCTCGACCACCGCTGCCCAAGAATTTGCGCCATTTATTTTGTTGATTACCGTGTTGTACTTTAAGCCGACTGGCCTCTTTGGTCAGAAGCGCATTGATCGTGTGTAGGAGATTGATACACCATGCGTCCTAGTGGTATCTATGATGTCAACTACATTCAAGATCAGTCGCTTGTCCGCACACGGATAGACCTGTTCTGGGTGGGTTTTTTCCTGCTACTACTGATTGCCATCCCCCTGCTGTCAAGTCAAGGCGGGTTGGGATTCAGTTTCGTTCCGTTGCGCCTACTCAGTATTTTGACGACAGGCGGCATCTACCTGATTTCCGTGACGGGCCTCAATATATTATTGGGCTACAACGGTCAAATCTCATTGGGGCAAGCCGCGTTTATGATGGTCGGGGCGTATACTTCGGCCCTGCTCGTGCGCGACAGCGGCCTTTCGATTGTATTTGCCCTGCCGATTGCAGCGGTAGTTTCGGGAATTTTAGGCGTAATTTTTGGTCTATCGGCCTTGCGCGTCAAAGGTTTTTATCTAGCGATGGCAACCCTTGGGGCGCAGTTTATGATTCCTTGGGCCTTTACCAGCTACGATGCCGAAAAAATTTCCCGTCCCTTCAAGTCTATCGGCTTCATTCACGACTTCTTCCGCGATCTGGACTTTGGCGGCTCAGAAATGATCGTGCCGAATGCCAGCATCCTTGGCGAAGAATTTACCACCACCCTCGATAAATATTATGTCGTTTTGCTTTTGGTCATCATTTCGTGGATTACGGCCCGAAATTTACTACGTAGCCGGGTGGGTCGGGCATGGATTTCCATTCGAGACAACGACCTTGCTGCCGAGCAGTTGGGCATCAATGTCTTCCGCTACAAGGTGATGGCCTTTTTTGTCTGTGCGATGTATGCCGGAATTGCTGGAAGCCTGAAAGCCCATATTGACGGCAACATCACCAAAGATGCGTATAACATCGAGTTCAGCATCCGCCTCTTAGCCATGCTGGTGATTGGCGGGGCGGGGTTCGCGCTTGGCCCGATTTTTGGCGTCGGCTTTTTCCTGTTTATGGATCGCTACATTGTCCACTGGCTGCGCGATTTGTTTGAAAAGCGCATTGTCGAAGTGCTGACCTTCATTAATCCTGCGAATGTTCCCGGCGCACTGCCGCCCCTGTTGTTGGGGTTGTTGTTGGCGCTGTTTTTGATCTATCAGCCGAGGGGTATCGCGTATCGCTGGGCCATTTTACAGGCCGCGTGGCGCTTGAGGCCCTTCACCAAAGTCTAAGCTATAATCCCTATAGATGTTTGCGGAGTTCCCTATACATGATGGAGGGGTGGAGCATCAAGGAAAATCAGTCTTTTAATTTAGTTTTTGTCCTGTTTAAAAACCGAGTTTAGGAGAAAATCCCCATGAAGAAGCGTTTTATTATTTTGCTTGTGTTGGTCGCAATCTTGGCTACCGCCGCGCTGCCCTCAGCTTTGGCGAGCCGTCCGACCAATCGTGATCGCATGGTCAATCAACAAACTGGCCGTGCCGAATGTGCGGTTAATTTAGCGGATCAGGGTGTCAGCGAAGTGGCGTTCTATCACTTCGGCGACCTCAGCGGCCCCTATCGCCCCATCAGCCAGCCCCTATTAGCCGGGTTGACCGACGCGATGCTCCACTTCAATTCCGAAGCGGGCGGTGGCGGTCTATGCGGTGCTCAAATCACGATGGTCTATGAAGACACCGGCGGTGACGGCGCGAAGGCCACTGAATATTGGGCCGACTTCACCTCCCGTGAAGGCAACGAAAAGCCCCGCGTCATCTTTATGTACTCCAGCACCGACGCTGAAAACCTGCGCGAACAGGCTTCCGAACTCAAGACCCCCATCTTGTTGGCGGCTGGCAGCGAAAAATCGCTGTACGGTGAAGATCAAACCCCCGGCTACGTGTTCGCGGTTATTCCCTCCTATGTTGACCAACTCGGCCTCTTCTGCGACTATGTGGCGGAAAATTGGTCGGCGATGGGCATGACGGGTGAACCCAAGATTGGGCATCTAAGCTGGAATATCGCTTTTGGTCAGTCCAGTGATACGGCAGAAACTCAGGCCTACTGCGAAAGCAAGGGCGTTGGTTATGCAGGCGCTGAATACTTCCTGCCCATTGGTACTCCCGACCTGTCCGGTCAGTTGAAGAAACTCACCGACGCAGGCGCGAACATCGTCTACACCACCACGCTGGCGACTGGTTCCAATCAGGTCATCCGTGCGGTTGCGGGTGCTGGCTTGCAAGGTCAGGTACTCGTTGCTGGCCCCAACTGGATTCTGGACACCTCCGTTTACGGTCTGGCGGGTGCGGACTCCGATGGCGTCATCGGCACACTGCCCTATCTGTGGTGGGATCAACTGGATAACCCCGGTGTTCAAATCGTCAACAATGCGTGGGTAACCAACCGTCTCTCGGTGGCGACCAATGACGAAGAACGTACCGCCGCCTTCTTGACCCGCAACATCGCCTATCTGGTGTCGTTTGCTCTGTTGGATGCGTGGATAGACATCATGACCCGCGCCATCAACGAAGCAGGCAGTTATGAAGCTGTTACTGGCGAGACCGTCTACAATGTCCTGAACAGCAGCTATGCCTATAGTGCGCTGCAAGGTGTTCTCAATCTGGCCTTCGATGAAAACACCCGTTCCCAGACACAGGGCTACGTCGGCGCGATTGATTTTGTGGAACGTGATGGTCAAGTACAGCCGACCATCGGTCCATTGACCGAACTGCGTGACGCCCCCGATTTGCGTGTGGGTGGAGCCGACGTACCCCAATAAATAAGCTCTTTTTCGGTATGGGAGGGTTAGCAAACCCTCCCTCCGATTCTATTTTTTTGAGGCGACAAATAGATGTTAGAAGTTAACAATATTGAAGTGATTTATAGCAGTGTGATTCTGGTGCTGCGCGGCATTTCGTTTAAGGTGCAGTCCGGTCAAGCTGTTGCGTTGATGGGGCCAAATGGCGCGGGCAAAAGTACCACGCTCAAAGCCATCAGCGGCCTGTTGCACAGTGAAGATGGTGAAGTCACACGCGGTTCGATTTCATGGGAAGGCCAGCGCATTGACGGTCAGTCGGCTGAAAATATTGTGCGGAAGGGCATTTTCCAAGTGATCGAAGCCCGTCCACTGTTCCGCCACCTAACCGTTGAAGAAAATTTGCGTGTTGGCGGCATGGTCTATCAAGGCGGGCGTGAAACCAAACGCGACCTTGAAAAAGTCTATGATTATTTCCCCCGCCTGCGCGATATGCGTGGACGTACCAGCGGCTATTTGTCCGGTGGTGAGCAGCAAATGTTGGTGATAGGCCGCGCTTTGATGGGCCACCCCAACCTAATGATGCTCGATGAACCCTCATTGGGACTCGCCCCGCTGCTGGTGCAAGAAATCTTCTCGATTGTCAAGCAAGTCCGTGAACAAGAAGGGCTTTCGGTGCTGCTGGTCGAACAAAATGCCCGTGCCGCGCTCGATTTGGTAGATTACGGCTATGTGATGGAAAATGGGCGCATTGTGTTGGATGGCACGAAAGAACAACTGGTTGCCAACGAAGATATCAAAGAATTTTATCTCGGCCTCGGTCAAAAAGGGGAGCGCAAGAGCTACCGCGAGGTCAAACATTACAAGCGCCGCAAACGCTGGCTCGGCTGATTACCCCCGAAAAAACATGCGAAACATTCTGCTATTTGATGTAGATGGCGTTCTAATTCACCCAGAGGGCTACAAGGTGGCCCTGCGCCGCACCATTGATTATTTTGGCACATTGATGGGTTGCGCCTCCATCCATTTTACCGACGACGAAATCTCGATATTTGAAGCCTGTGGCTTAACCAATGAATGGGATTCGGCGGCCTTCGCAGTTGGCTTGATGTTGACACAGGCCCTTGCCGAACATCCAAATTTGCAAGCCGATACACTCGAAGGCACATTCGCCAATATCCGCCAATCCACCAACGCTTATTCACGGCCCGATTTTGTAAGCCATGTGCGACAGGTTGCGGCGCGGAATCCTAATGGTGATGCCCCCACCCCCCATGCCCTCGCCTATTTACAGGCCTCCGCTAATCATCCCTTTTTGCCACTGTTTTTGGGGGATATTTATTCACTCGACACGCCGACCACCCGTATTCAGCAGGTGCATACATTGGGTAGTGACGGTTTTTCGCAGACGTATGATATGCCTGCCCCATTCGAGAGTGAAAGCGCCTTGTTGGTGTACGATGTGCCGCTGTTGAGCGACGCCAGCAAAGCCGCCCTGTTCAATTGGCGTGAACACCCCGACCACGATTTTGTGGTGTTTACGGCCCGCCCCAGTTTGCCCCCACGCGATGCCGATTGTAGCCTAATCGGGTATGCCCCTGAAGGTGATTTCGCGGTGGAATTGCTCGGTTTTCACGATGTGCCGTTGATTGGAGCAGGCCGGATGCAGTGGTTAGCTTCGCATTATCAGCGCACCCCCGGCGAATACATCAAACCCTATCCGGTACAGGCACTGGCGGCGATTGGTGCGGCGATTTCTGGCAAAGAAGCTGAATCGCTCCATGCGGCGGCAATTTTATTTGAGCAAAAACGCCTGACCGGGCCATTAACCGCATTGACCCACCAACCCAATCGTGTGACTGTGTTTGAAGATTCGACAGGCGGTATCCGTGCCACCCGACTCGCGGTGGAATTGTTGCGTGAGGCAGGTGTCGAAATTGAATTTCAGGCGATTGGCGTTTCCCCCCATTCCGATAAACAAGCCGCCCTGCGACAGGTGGCAAATCAGGTGGTGGATGATGTCAACGAGGGATTGATTTCCATCTTTTAGGTGTAAAATGAATCGGAGAGGAAGGGCCAAGCCAAAATGAATATCACAATCTCCGATAACATCATTAAACAATTGGAAGAACTAGCTGCTGAACACAAACAGAATATTACCTTGCTTGTTCAAGAGGTTTTAGAGCAATATATCTCGCAACAAAATCGAGAGAAGCGTCAAGCAGATATTCGTCGAATCATTGATGAAAACCGTTGGTTGCTAGATGAGCTTGCAAAACAGTGACCAATTACTTAACCTTTGATGATGTCATTGATGCTAATTCTCAGGTTTTGGGTGGTGACCCACGTCTGCGTGACAGAGGCTGTTGGAATCGGCTATAGCCCGTCCAACGGCAAGTGCTTTTGGTGAGGATGCTTACCCTACTATTTTTCAAAAAGCAGCGGCCTTGTTGGACTCCCTCAGTCGAAATCATCCTTTTGTGGATGGCAATAAGCGAACCGCCACTGTTGCAACCATCTTATTTCTGGAGAGAAACGGATTTAGACGGGTATGGAATCCCGCCGACGCCCTCTAATTAATTTTGGCGGTAGCGCAGGGTCAGCGCAGCATCGCTGAAATCGCCGCGTGGCTTGCCAACAATACCGAACCGATCACCCCACCCGAATAAAATCTCATCGTGGTGTATGCCGCTTATCCAACTCTTCTGCAATATCCTCCGGCGTCAGGTTAAATTGGGCCAGCAGCACTAAACAGTGATAGGTCAGGTCAGCCATTTCGGAAATGAGGCGTTCCTGCCCCTGCCCCTTCGCTGCCAACACCACTTCTACCGCTTCTTCGCCAACTTTTTTGATTATTTCGTCCTCCCCCGCCTCAAACAATGAATTGGTATACGAGCCGGGTTTAGGGTTGGCCTTGCGGTCTTGGATAATGCCAAAAACACGTTCTAGGGTATCGCTCACGAAAGTTCCTCCAATGCGCGGTAAAAACAGCTATACGCCCCGGTATGACACGCTGGGCCAGCGGGGGCAACTTTAATTAACAGGGTGTCGGCGTCGCAATCCACGCGGATTTCAACCACCTTCTGTATATTGCCACTGGTTTCACCCTTATGCCATATTTCTTGGCGGCTACGACTCCAAAAAACAGTTTCGCCTATCTCGATGGTTTTTTGCAGCGATTCGCGGTTCATCCACGCCACCATCAACACCTGCCCTGTGCCATCATCTTGCACAACAGCAGGCAGCAGACCATTTTCATCCCACTTTAGGTTGTCCATTCGTTACAGCCTCCGTCAAGCGCACTGGTACGCCATTTTCATGTAAATAAGTTTTTAAATCATGGATGCTGAGTTCTTGATAATGGAACAGACTGGCGGCAAGCACGGCTTCGGCTTTCCCTTCCGTGAAAGCGGGTAGAAAATCCTCTTTTTTGCCAGCCCCGCCTGACGCAATCACTGGAATATTGACCGCCTCAGCAATCGCACGGGTCAGCTTCAAATCATACCCGATTTTTGTGCCATCCCGATCCATGCTGGTCAGCAAAATTTCACCCGCCCCCATTTGTTCACCGCGCATGGCCCATTCAATGGCATTGAGACCGGTTGGCGTGCGTCCCCCTGCGACATAGACTTCAAAGAAATCGCCATTCCACCGCGCATCAATCGCTAAGATGATGCACTGCACACCAAAACGTTCCGCCCCTTCGCTGATAATTTCGGGGTCACGCACGGCGGCACTATTGACCGACACCCGATCCGCCCCCGCCAGCAAGGTTGCCCGCATATCTTCAACCGTGCGGATACCCCCGCCCACGCTGAAAGGGATAAAAATCGAATCGGCAACGCGGCGCACCACATCCAGCATGGTGTCGCGTTTTTCATGGGTGGCGGTGATGTCCAAAAAGACCAGTTCATCTGCCCCGGCAGCGTCATAAATCATGGCCTGTTCTACCGGGTCGCCTGCATCACGCAGATTCACAAAATTGATGCCTTTGACCACCCGCCCATCTTTCACATCAAGGCAGGGAATGATTCGTTTTGCTAACATGGTTATTGTACTATTGCCTCAAATACTTCTTCCAACGAGAACACACCTGCATACAACGCCCGCCCGATAATCACCCCGGCGATCTTGCCAGTGGACTTTAATATGCGAATATCCTCCAATTTGGCGACCCCCCCCGACGCAATCACCTGCAAACCTGTGGCATCGGCAAGGGCGGCAGTGGATTCCACATTTACCCCTGATAAATCGCCGTCTTTATCCACATCGGTATAAAGGGCGTGTCGAATCCCATCAGCGGCGAGTCGCTGACCGAGTTCGACTGGCGACCATGTAGATTTTTCCTGCCAACCGTGTGTCGCCACCTGCCCGCCTTTGGCATCCAGCGCGACGACGACCCGTTCCGCCCCAAATTTTTGGACAGCTTCGGCGGCAAGTTCGGGTTGTTTGACCAACAGTGTGCCAAAAACGACTCGTGCTGCCCCGGCATCAAGGGCCTGTTGTGCGGCGTCAAAATTGCGAAGGCCGCCTGCAAATTGAACGGATAATCCTAAATCGGCAATCTGGCGCACCGTGTCAAAAATAGTGGTTTCTGCGCCGAGCGTGCCGTCCAAATTGACGATATGCACCCACTCCGCCCCGGCATCCTGCCATTTTTGCGCCATCGCCACCGGGTCATCGCCATAAACCGATTCATGGTTCGGGTCGCCATAGAGCAATCGCACCACGCGCCCCTGTCGAATATCAATCGCGGGATAGATAATCAACGGATGTCCTCCACAAAATTACGCAAAATACGCTGTCCGACGTGCTGGCTTTTTTCGGGATGGCATTGAATCCCAAAGATATTGCCGCGCCCCACCACACTAGCATAATTCAGGCCGTAATCGGTGCTGGCAAGAATATCATTTGGGTCGGCGGCTTCAACATAATACGAGTGGACAAAATAGGCATAGTCGCCTTCATTTACCCCACGCAGCAGCGGATTAGCTTGGCGGATGTGCAGTTGATTCCAGCCGATATGCGGCACAAGTGGGCCATTGGGTGGAAATTTGACCACCCGCCCCGGTAGCAGACCCAAGCCTTGATGGATGCCCATTTCTTCGCTGGTCTCAAATAAATATTGCATTCCCAAACAGATGCCGAGCAAGGGAATACCCGCTTTGGTTGCTGCGATAATCGGTTCAATAAACCCCGACTCGCGCAAAGCTGCCATGCCTGCCCCAAATGCCCCCACCCCCGGCAGCACGATTTTATCCGCCCCGTCGAGTTCGCTGGGTTTGCTGACCGTTTTGGTCTCCGCCCCGACATGTTTCAGCGTATTTTGCACACTGCGTAAATTTCCGGCCCCATAATCTACAATGGCAATCATTTCGTGAGCGTTCCTTTCGTGCTTGGGACGATGCCTTGACGGCGGGGGTCGAGTTCAACCGCGCCACGTAGCGCCCGACCCAATGCTTTAAACAATGCCTCGGCTTTGTGATGGTCGTCGCGCCCATAAAACACCTGCGCGTGCAAATTCATGCGGGCGTGGGTGGCGATAGATTCCAATACATGGGCCACCAATGAAGTCGGCATTTGCCCGATAGCCGGGGTATCAAAATCGGCATGGACGACGGTATAAGGCCGTCCGCTAAGGTCAACCACCACCTGCGCCAGCGCCTCATCCATCGGAACCAGCGCCGACCCCATCCGCACGATGCCTTTTCGATCCCCTAATGCTTCATGCAATGCCTGCCCCAAACAAATAGCGACATCTTCAATGGTGTGGTGGGAATCAATATGCAAATCGCCCTGAGCCTGTACGGTCAAATCCAGTAGGCCATGCACCGCGACATGATGCAGCATATGGTCGAAAAAACCAACACCCGTATTGATGCTCGCCTGCCCTGTGCCATCCAATTCAAGGATCAATTCAATTTGTGTCTCTTGGGTGTTACGTTGAATTTTCGCGTTACGCATTAAATTCCTCCCCAATCTGGCGCAACACAGCCAATAATTTATCATTTTGGTCGGGCCGTCCGATGCTAATGCGTACATGACCCGGCACTTTGCCCTCATAGTAACGAATCAAGATACCCTCATTTTCCAATCGCGCCTGCAAATCGGGAATCGACACAGTGGCAATTTTGCAAAACACAAAATTAGCCGCGCTTGGATAAACATGGATGTAGGGAATGGTCTTTAATTCGGCAATCAGGCGGTCACGCTCGGCAATAATTTTTTCGATATTAGCCTGCATGGTCGGCATGTCGTTGAGGGTAGCACGAGCAGCGACATCAGCGGCGGCACTGACGTTAAAGGGTAGCTTGATTTTCCAGAGGTGTTGAATGATTTCTAGCGGATAGATGCCATAGCCAATCCGTAGTCCCGCCAGCCCTGCCCATTTGCTAAACGTGCGAATCACAATCAGATTCGGCGTATTCGGCACACGTAGTGCATTATTTTCAATCCCCGCAAACTCATAATAGGCTTCATCCAGTACGACGACCAGTGGTAGTTTCAGCAGGCGGTCTAAAACATCCGGTGGGGTCAGGCTACCATCGGGATTATTGGGGGAACAAAGAAATAGCAATTTTGCGCCCGTTTCATAAGCCGCTTTTTCAATCGCTTCGACATCCAGCGAAAAATCAGCACGGCGGGCGATATTGACCGTTTTTGCGCCAAGCCATCCTGCCACTAGCCCATACATCGTGAAGGTGGGCGGACAGGTCAAAATGACATCGCCGGGTTCAAGAAACAACTGCTCGGTGACTTTGATGATTTCGTCGCAACCCTGCCCAACCAAAATATGTTCGGGGTCAACCCCGGTATAGTCCGACAAGCCTGCTCGTAGATAAGGCACACGCACATCAGGGTAGATGTGGGCGCGGCTTTCCATATGACTGAGGGCTTCTAAGGCTTTGGGGGATGGGCCAAATGGATTCTCATTGGTGTCGAGCTTGATAATTTCGTCGGCGGGGCGGCCCATGCGCTCGCTCAATAATTCAAGTGTGCCGCTGGGATAGCCATAACCCTCCATTGCGGCGATGTCTGACCGGATACGGATTTTCGGACGTTCAGTGGTTTGCATGATGGTTACTCCAATATTCGGGCTTCGGCGGCGGCGGCATGGGCAGTGAGTGATTCGGCATGAGCCAGCACCGCAGCAGATTTGCTCAGTTCGGCGGCGGTAGCATGGTCAAGGCCAATCACGCTGGTGATTTTGATAAAGTCCAAGATATTCAGCGGCGAGGAAAATCGCGCCGTGCCACTCGTTGGCATCACATGACTTGGGCCAGCGATGTAATCCCCCAATACCTCAAACGACCCCTCACCCAAGAAAATACCCCCCGCGTTTTTCACTTCGCCGATCCATGCAAACGGGTCTCTTAGCAGCAGGCAGAGATGTTCAGCGGCATAATCATTGGCGACCTCAAAGGCCTCGGCAAGATTATCCACAATGACCACCCCGCCCTGATTACTGAGCGATTGTGAAATGATGTTATCCCGACCTAGATGCTCCAATTGACGGGCTACTTCAATTTGCACGCGCTTGGCAAGGTCACGGCTGGGGGTCACGAGAATGGCTGAGGCCAGCACATCATGTTCGGCTTGGGCCAATAAATCGGCGGCGGCAAGGGCAGGATTGGCGGTTTCATCCGCAATAATCATGGTCTCGGTTGGCCCCGGTAGGCCGTCAATTCCCACCACACCAAAGACCTGTCGTTTTGCCAATGTCACAAACAAATTTCCCGGCCCAACGATTTTATCCACACGCGGAATGGTCTGCGTACCATAGGCCATTGCCGCAATCGCCTGCGCCCCACCCACCCGAAACACTTTTTTGATGCCGCAGACAGCGGCAGCGGCCAGAATTACCGGATTCACCGTGCCATCTTTTTGCGGGGGCGTACAGACAATAATTTCTTCCACCCCCGCCACCAATGCTGGAATCGTGCTCATCAACAGCGAGGAAGGCAGGGGCGCTGTTCCCCCGGGCACATAAACGCCAACCTTAGCAATCGGGCGCAAAATTTGACCCAAGCCGTTTTCGTACCAATCAGTGAGGCGTTCGGCCTGCATTCGATGGAAATGTTCAATGCGTTCTGCCGCCAATTGCAGGGCTTCGGCGACATTCTGAGGGATATGGTGAAGGGCCTCGTCAATTTCGATTTCTGGCACATACAGGGCATCTAGTTGGACACCATCAATTTTGTTGGTCCAATACCCTAACGCATTATCCGACCCATCGCGGATGGCTTCCAGAATACGTCGTACCGCGATTTCCGGTGTGACTGGCCCATCGAATAATTCTTCCAGCCGTTTGCTGATGGCGGGTGTCACTTCGGTTTCGTCAGGTGGACGACGCAGCAAAATTTTGCTTTTGGCATCGGCTAGTGAATAAATCGGCAGTAAATCGCTCATGATCGCACCCCTTGAATGACTTCTAATAGACGACGACAGCGTTCGGGACGTTCTTCAAAAATATAGGACACCGGTGTTACGACAACCCCACTGCCTCCTATGGTACGAAATTGTTGAATCGCCGCATACAGGCGGACATGGGATACCACAATACTAACCGACCACCATGTGCCATGTTCGGCCTGTGTACCTAGCGGCGAAATGGTGGGCCATTGTAATCCACCCAAATCAGGTTGACCCAACACCAGATGGGCCACTTCGTCGAGAGTTTCCCCACGCATGTTGGCGAAAATCATGTATTTGCCATGCGCGTGCATATACGCCTCAATAAATTCTAGCAATTGTTCGGTTGCTGCCATGACCGCCGGACGGGTTGCCAATGCGGTGCGGTTGCCAATCAACACGGCTTGCGAATCTACAATCAAGCCATCGTCCAATGAACGCAAATTGTTTTCGCGGAGGGTTGTGCCACTGCTGGTGATGTCGGCAATAAAATCGGCATAACCAATGCTGGGGGCGGCTTCAAGTGCGCCATCGGCACTGACCACCCGGACGCCGGAAATTTGACGTTCCTGCAAAAAACGATTCACTGAATTGCCATATTTGGTGGCGACGCGAATCTCATGTTGGGCTGCTTTGTTGGTCAAATCCTGCACGGTATGGACGTTTGTCCATTCCATCGGCACAGCCAGCACCAGTGCACACTGTCCATAATCCAGCGCCTCATGTACCAGCATCAATTCGTCAGTTTCGCCGCCAAACGCATCATACACGGTGTCATAACCCGTAATGCCTAAATCAATATCCCCCGACGCCACACTCACCGGAATATCGCGGGGGCGCATGAACATAACCACCACCCCCGGCAAGGCGGGAATTGTGGCGGTATATTGGCGCGGATTGGTTTTGTTGACGCGCAAGCCGCAGTTGGCAAGAAATTCGAGGGTTTCCCCTTCCATCCGCCCCTTACTTGGCAGCGCGATTCGTATCTGTTCACTCATTCGACTATTATTCTCCCTGATGATAATTGCAATCACATAAACAAAAACGCCCCACATCCGGTTGGCGTGGAGCGCAGATTTGCTGATTTCGGGTGCGCCTATTATTAGAATTTTTATGGGCGCGACACACCATCACCACCGGAAATTGAGCCGGAAGTTATGATGATGGTGATGATAGACAGCGTTAGCAAGTTGATTTCTAAACATGGGCGAAAGTATAACGTTCGGTTTTGGGGCTGTCAATTAGTTTGGATAGAATAGACGAATGTGCTACTCTTGAACTCATATGGCACAAACAACAGGGTTGGAATTTTATGACTGACTATGACCGCGACCCCTTTCGTGATGATTTTGAAGATTTAGATGAACTTGAAGACCTCCACGACTTTGAAGATGAGGCAGTCGAGGCGTTTTGCGTCACCTGCCGCGAAAAAGTTGAGATGCTGAACCCGCAGGCCGTTTGGACAAGCAAAGGGCGACCCGGCACACGCGGTGAATGCCCTACTTGCGGTGGCACAGTCTATCGCATGGGCAAGACCTCGGCGCACGATTTCACCTCCAAACCCAACGCGATTAACGTGGCGGACACACGCGGGATGGGCAAGAGCAAAGCCGCCAAAATCAAAGTAGAGGCCGCGACCTATATTGCCGCCGCTGCTACTGATGCTGAGTTCGCCAAGAAACTTGCCGCCAACCTCAAGGCCGTTGGGATTTCTACTTGGCTGGATGATGGCGAGACGCCTGAAAACGTGAATTGGGCAGGTGGGGTACATCCGGCGCTGGAACAATGCAAAAAAATGGTGGTGGTACTGTCGCAATTTGCCATTAAGACAGGCAGTGTCGAAGAATCATGGCAATATTTCCGCAGCCAGCGCAAAACGGTCATATTGGCTTTAGTTGAACCCGTAGACCCACCGGACGATCTGCGCCGCTGTGCCCGATTTGATTGTTACACCGATTATAAAAAAGGCCTGCGTCAATTGGTCGAGGCATTGTCGAGCTAAATTTATCTGGGTTGACCTGTTTTTAGCCTAGATTCAGCACGGTGGCTTTAGCCCCGTGTTTTATGAGGAAGGGTATCATGCGAAAAGTATTAGTTTTTGGAGCAGGCATACTTGCCGGGGCGATTATCGGCGCGGGGGTGTCATTGCTCTTGACGCCTGCCTCCGGTGACGAACTGCGCGAAGGTACAAAAGACCGTTATAAGCGGGTGCTGGAAGAAAGCGTCAAAGCTGCCGCCGAACGCCGCGCCCAGTTAGAGGCCGAACTCGCCGAGATGACCCGCCCTAAGAAAGCTGAAAAATCGGAAAACGGCAGCAAGGGATAATGGAAACCTACTCGGCAATCCGGCAAACCAAACTGCCGAGCAAAGAATTAATCCAACGGCGTCAGCGTCAGCCGATACTTGGCTTCATTCAGCGTAAAGGGTGCTTGGGCGCTCACAATGACTACCGCCCCACCCTCTGGTACATCAATTTCCATGTCAGACGTACCCGCCTCGACCGGAATGTACTGAACTTCATTGGGGTCGCTTAATTTGACCACCGCGATTGACCAATCTTGCTCAACAGTCTGCTGTGTCCGCAAAAATCCATCAGTGACCCACTCGCTATCCGTAAATTCTACGTCGTCTATGAGGCCAATTTCGGGGATTTCGATGTCATCTAGCAAGAATCCCGGCCCGGTGATGGCATTATTGGTGACATACTCGAAACGGATTTGGATAACCTGCCCGGCATAACGTGAGAGGTCAATTTCATCAGACACCCACCCATCAGAATAGCCCGTGTAATGCAAACCGGGGGCTTTGGTGTAGCTGTCGGGATATTCCATATGGCGGCCTGACAGGGGATCCCAACGCTGTCCATCATTGGTGGAGACCAAGACGTGTAGGTAATCGGGTAGTTGGCCCGTTTCCCACCAGATGTTATAGCGCAGGGTTGCGCCGGGGACGCGGGTCAAATCCACCGTGCGGGTCAGACTACTGGCAGCCCCAATCGCGTCATACGACCACCACATCCAATCGCCGGAAGCGGGCGCGACATCCATCAGCGGGGTTTCCGTTGAGCCGTCAAAGCTGAGTTGATAGGTTCCCGGAAATTCCAGCGACAGATATTCCGCCCCATATTGATTGGCATTGCTGTTAAACACAAACTCGCGTTTGACGCTTCCCAAATCAATCAGCGGCGGGGTCGTGGTCAGATCATAGGTCTGATAGTAATAACGCCCATCACCAATATAGGGATTGTCAATTAGGCTGGCGATATACCAATCAATCATGAGTTCATTGAGGGTCGTTGTTTGTCCGGTTTGTTGCAGCGTATCATAGACCCCGGCTAGGCCGTCATGCGGATTCTGGGTGAGCGCCTTGATAAAATCAGAGCCAAAACGCTCGTACAGATAGACCGAAAAGAGATACCCCGCCCCATAGTAAGCCGATTGTATTTCGTAATCCAGCGACCACGAATTGAGGGGCATATTGGTATCGAACATGAACTGCTCAACATTAAAGTGATTGACTTCGTTGTCTACCACCCCGATGAGATGTTCGGCTAATTGGGAGAGGCCTTCATCCATCCAGCGATATTCATTACCATCCCGATTAAACTGAATCAGATGTTGAAATTCGTGGGCCAACGTCGCGTAGTATTGTTCGCTGCCCAATGGATTTTCGTTGAGCATCATGTAAACCGCATCACGCTGATTACTGGATGGGCAGATATGTTGAGCGCATTGATCTTTGGGGCTGAAAAATCCCAACAGGCCGGGATAGAACTCATTGACATGCACCAGATGAACACGGGTGTCGCCATCAATGCCGGGGCTGGCGTTAGCACCAAAAATTTCACGGTCTAGCCACCAGATGCGCTTATCGAAATATTCCGCCGTCGCCTGTAATTCATCCATGTCTACGTTGGTATCTGGTTCAAACCAGAAATAGGCATACTGGCTGCGATAGTAGAGTTCCATTTCGTAGACATCATGGGGAGATTCACCCAACGCAAAGGTCGTTTGATCGCCAAGCTGATAGGGGTCGGTAAAAAACGGGCCATAGACATCAGTATAGAGTTCCCAACCCCAACGTGACCGTGCATCGCCTTCATGACGGAGGGGGGAAGGCGCAGGTGCATTGGCCCATGTAAGGCTTTGATTGCTGCCAGAATCGGCTTTTGCCATCATCATGCCGGACAGCAAAACAACCATCAACCCGATGGCCCCCACCCAACGGAGTGATTGACGGACACGCTGTTGAACCATAATGTTTACTCACTCATCTCGACTGTCGATAACGTTACGTAGCCACGAACAATTTATTGGGCTGTAATGGTCAGGTTGAAATTCGCTGGAATGATGGTGACGGGTGCGAGGCCAGAGACAAGCAATGTCCAGCCTTTAACATCCCCACCAAGTGGGCGTGTCCATTCGCCGGATGGGGCATCTTCAGCAGTCAGCAATGCCTCTAGTGTGATGGTGCCATCCGCCATTTCTTGAATCAATTGGAGGGTAAATGGTTGGCGTAGCACATTATCAATTTGTGCCCAACCTTCCGCGACCCAACTGGCATCAAGGGGTTGCTCAAAATCGTCACTGAAGCCGATTTCGGGGATGCTGACATCGTCCAGCAAGAACCCATCACGGACAACGGCATCATCGGTGATGTATTCAAAACGTAGCTGGATTTTCTGGCCGGCATACGTGGAAAGGTCAATAGTTTCCTGCACCCAATCCCCTGATGCAGCCGTATAGCCCGCGCCATAACCTGTATTAAACGGATTTTCGGTGGTGGTGCGGTTGGTGGCAATGGGTGTCCATGTCGCGCCGCCATCAATGCTAACCATCACATATGCAAAATCCCACAGTTCCTCGATGTCGTGCCATGTCCAGAAATTGAGAGTCGCACTGCTCACGCTGGTCAAATCCACTTCACGGGTCAAACGGGCATCGCTGTCATCCACGCGGTTTGACCACATGGCGAATTGACCACTGTGTGCATTCGCAGGCAGCAAAGGCGCAGTTTCATTGCCGCTGAATTGAATGGTCACATTTTGGGCGTCCGGGCCACCTTTGACGGTGTAATAATTTGTGGCCCACTGATTGACCGATTCGTTATCCAATGTTGTCGGGAGGCCTATTCGATCAACGCCACCCGTAATCTCAACCAAGCGGGCAAGGTCAGGGTGGGTATAGACATAACGCCCATCGCCTACCGTTGCATCATTTAGGTAATTAGCGGCGGTCCATTCCGCAAAGACCTGTGCGGCGGTCATCGGTTGGCCTGTCAGGGGATCGGTAATGCCCAGCGCATCCAGTGTATTCTGGACACTTTGCATTCCATTGGCATCATCGGCGACCATCGTTTTGATGAAATCGATGCCGAAGCGTTCCAGCAAATAGGCATTAAACAAAAACGACGCGCCATACACCACCCCCCGATCGTCTTCGGGCCAGTGGGTCAATTGCGTCGAGGGTTCGTTGAGAAATGAGGAGGTGAAATCGCTTGGCCCATAGCCTGTAATGAAAGCCGACAATTCACTGAGGCCCTCATTTAGCCATGAGGTTTCGTTGGCGTCGTTGACCCAATGAATCATATGCTGAAATTCGTGGGCCAGCACGCCAACATAATAGCGTGACCCGATATAAGGCAGCATCGTGTCCAAGTTCACATAGAACATTTCTTTTTCATTGGACGACGAAACAGCCTCGTTGGGGATTTGCTGCTCACTGTAATAATACGCCGCGACATAAGCCCCCAAATTGGAGACATGGAGAACGTGCAGACGAGGGTCGCCATCAATCCCCGGTGACCATTCACTACCAAACACATCCCGCGCTTGTTGATAGACGAGATTGGCAAATTCATCGGCGGCATTTTTTAATGAATCGTAATCAAGCTCATAGCCATCTTCGACCCACATATAGATTACCTCGTTCATGTAGACCAATTTGGCATCCACCGTGAACAAGCCCGTCTCATCATTTTGGGCAAAAAACGGCTCCACGTCGCCGACCTGATAGGCTTTGGCGGGTGTGGTTGGCGGCGGGGCAATTTCCCCAACCCCTTTGAGTCGTTGGGCAAGGTCAAGCCGATCACGGGGCGGGACGACTGCGGCAGCAAGGGCCTGCTCGGTCACATATTGCTTGCCGTCTTGGGCGCGTGCGGGTGATTGCAAAGAGACCATGCCAACCGCCATGACGATTACGAGACCTAGCGCGAGTAGCTGTTGGGTGAATGTGGCGATATGGGTACGGGGCGTTTTCAAGTGAACCTCTTTCTGACGATTAAAAAACACTATAGCATAATTTCCACTGGCTTAATCAACTCCTCATCAATTTTTCGGAGTTTCTCATGCAAGCTGTCCAACTGCTCTAACATAAAGCCGGGAATGCTGCGGTTGGGTATAATTTCTTGGGACAGAAATCCACCTATCTGTAATGGACGGCCTAAAACGGCTGGATGTTCCAAAATACTACACCGATAGGGCGAGACAGGCTCAATAAAAAACTAGCCAGCTTGTTGCTAACAGAGGAATTTCGGGTGATTAAATCCATTTTGAAAAAGGTTCGACTGCCTGAACCCTACCTCCCACCTTGGGGGATGCGTTTGGCATTTGGGACAGTCGTGATGTTTGTGGTGGCCTTGTTTTTGGGCCTGCTCATTACGACGACCATTCGGGAAGATGACCCCAGCGATGCCCAAGCCCCTTCGATTATCATGGGAGCGGCGATTGGCAGTGTGATGGCCCTGACACTGGCCTATCAATATAGCAGTGGGACGGTACTCAAAAAGCAAGAATCCTCCAAAAATTATAAGCAGACGGTTGTCCAATCGCTCGGTTTAATCCCCAGTCGAAGCCGCCCCTTGTGGATTACCTCATTGGCAGCATTAGCAGTAGCGATTGCGCTGGATACGGCTACACTAATTCTTGGGAAATCGGACAATAGTCTACCGCTTGGCCTTGACCGGATGGAAGATGCAAATACATTGACGTGGGTTATGGCGTTGGTGCTGTTTATTGGCCTGCGCCCTGTCGCCGAAGAAGTCATTTTTCGTGGGATGCTATATCCGGTGATGGTTAAGCGCTTCCGAGACAATGTGCAGGCGGTGGTCTGGTCGGCGGTGGTTTTTGCGCTGTTCTATTTTGTCCAAGCGTTTAATTGGGATATTAGCTGGGAGGTCAGTTATTGGAGTTTGACCTATCCCCTCATTCTTGGCCTAACATCGGGCATTATTCGCGCTCATACCAAATCCACCACTGCCGCGATTCTTGCGAATGCCATGTTTGGTCTATTTTTGATGATGAAAGCTATCCTTACTTTTGCCTAATTTATTGAATGGAGAAAGCCCCAATGCCCTATGAGAATATTTTGGTTGAAAAAGTCGAAGGCGGCGTTGGCCTGATTCGGCTGAATCGCCCCAAAGCCATGAATGCCCTCGATAGTGTTTTGATGACGGAATTGGTACACGCCTTGAATGATTTTGAGAATGACCGCGAAATCGGCTGCATTGTCATTACGGGAAGCGAAAAAGCCTTTGCCGCTGGTGCTGACATCAAAGAGATGGAAAACGCCACGACGGTTGAAATGTTAACCCGCGACAGCATCAGCTTATGGGATAAGGTCGCCAAATTCAACAAGCCCATTATCGCGGCGGTATCCGGCGTAGCGCTTGGCGGCGGTTGCGAATTAGCAATGGCCTGTGACATGATTGTGGCGTCCACCACCGCCAAATTTGGGCAGCCCGAAATTAATCTGGGTGTCATTCCCGGCGCAGGTGGTACGCAGCGCCTAACTCGTGCCGTCGGTAAGGCCATGGCAATGGAAATGGTATTGAATAACCGCTGGCTCGAAGCGCAGGAAGCCTATCAATTTGGCTTGGTGAATCGGGTGGTTGCCCCGGAAACCTATTTGGATGAGGCTCTGAAATTGGCCCGTGATATTGCGGCGCGTGCCCCGGTTGCCATTCGATTGGCCCGTGAGAGTGTCAATGCCGCTTTTGAACTACCCCTCAGCGAAGGGATTCGTTTGGAACGGCGCAATTTCTATTTTCTGTTTAGCACCGAAGATCAAAAAGAAGGCATGAACGCTTTCGTCAATAAACGTGCCGCCAAGTGGCAAGGGAAATAATTCTCATGGATGACCTATTCAAACCAGAACTATTTCGCCACGCAATCTTGATGACGGTTCGTTTTGCCGATTTGGATGCACTGGCCCATGTCAACCATGCTGCTTATCTGACCTATATGGAACAGGCCCGTATGACGTATGCTAGGGATGTATGGGGTTGGGATAGCGATATAAAAAAATTGAATATCATTGTGGCACGGGCGACAGTTGACTATAAAGCGCCAATGTTCCTTAATGAGCAGGTGCGGGTATGGACACGCTGTTCACGCTTGGGCACGAAAAGTTTTGACCTTGCCTATTTGGTACAGCGTGAGGGTAAGTCTGGCCCGGACAGTATTGTGGCAACCGGGATAACAGGCATGGTGGCCTACGATTATGCCGCCAACAAAACCATCGCGTTTCCAACGGAATGGCGTATACGAACTTTAGCATTTGAACCCGCGTTATCTTGACGGGCAAATGGCAGGCAAGTAGACTGACTACATCAATTTAAGAGGCTCATTCAAAAGGGGGCGTCGTTTTTTGATGACCGATGAAGACCGTACTTTGCGTGAATTGCGCTCAGAGGCCGTTGAGGATTTTGTGAAAGCGGTCTATATGCTGCAACAAGAGCATGAATTGGTTCCAACCACCCTGTTGGCGCAGACATTAGACATCACGCCCCCTTCTGTTACCGACATGGCAAAAAAACTGTCGGATATTGGACGGATGCACGAACCCTTGTTGATGGTCAAGCCCTATCGAGGGGTGCGCCTAACGCCTTTGGGTGAACAGATCGCACTGGAAGTATTGCGCCATCACCGCCTATTGGAGTTGTATCTGGTTGAAGCATTGGGCTATAGCTGGGACGAAGTGCATGAAGAAGCGGATCGTTTGGAACATCATATTTCCGAGCGATTTGAGGCACGCATCGCGGAAGTGTTGGGCAATCCCATCATTGACCCGCATGGCGACCCTATCCCCACACTCGAAGGCAAGCTCCCCGGTCAGGAGCATTTGGAGCCGCTTGCCACTTGGCCTCAAGATAAACCCGGTGTTGTGGTGCGCTTTTTGGATCAAGCCCCTGAAAAATTGCAATATTTGGAAGAAAAAGGCCTAAAACCCGGTGCAATCATTCAAATTACCAAACGTGAGCCATTTGACGGCCTAACCTATGTATTGATTGACACTACCTCCCATGTTCTGAGCCAAAGCATCACCCAGTCCATTTTGATCACCGAGCCACACTAAGTCCATTTGTTAAGCAATCTGAATTGTTGATTTTTGCGTCATGAGTACAATCATGGACATGAATTATTGTGCAAAAGAAGGGGCGGTTGCTGATGGGTGGCATTACGATTCAAGACATCTTGCTTCCACAAGAAGGACAACTTATCTGGGATGGAATGGTGTATGGCTTGCTGTTTTTCGCTCTCATCGGGCTTTTCATGCTATCGCAGGGAACAATGTCCGACACCTTATTGATTTCGGGTGTTGTCATGTTTTGTGTTTTAGACAAAACTTATGCGTGGGGCTATATTGTCAAGCCAGATGGGGTTTATCCCGGGATGCCAACTGACTGCACTCTCTATCCTAATATATGTGAGCGTGATGTGCGGGTTGCTGCCCACCTTATACATTTGGGCACCTATATGATGCGCGTGCTCATGTTCGCGTTTCCGTTGGTTGTGATGGGGCAGACCCGGGTAGGGAAAGCTCGCATTATTGCTGGCATGATTGCGGTTTACGCTGGGGTTTATTCGGCGGCTCGTTGGTATTTTCAACAGCGTAACGCCGTCGGGAGCGTATTTATGATTGATTGGCTGGAGCCTCAGAGTATCTTCCGAAGCTCCATGTTTATTGTCGGCTTAGGCGTCCTAGCCCATCGCTGGCATCGCTATCGCTTCGGAAGCATAGACTGGGAGACAGAGATGCTTGTAGGCGGGGTGCTGGCCTCGGACGACGCTGAAATAGAGGTCGCGCAGGGCATGGACGTGCGGCCCTAGCTTGCCATTACCCACAGGCCGCTGATCCACTTCAGTGATGGCGGCTAATTGAACCCCGGTGCCACAGAAGAACGCCTCTTCCGCTACGTAAAATTCGGTGCGGTCAATGGGGCGTTCAATCACTTCTAGGCCCAATTCTTCGCGCACCAGCTGCATAACCGTCATGCGGGTGATGCCTTCCAAAATATCGGCATTGACCGGCGGGGTGATGACTTTGTTATTGCGGATGATGAACACATTTTCCGCGCTGCCCTCACCGATATGGCCCGATTCATCCAGCACAATCGCCTCGTCATAACCATTCATCAGGGCTTCGGATTTGATAAAGGCAGAGTTGATATAGGCTCCGGTAAACTTGCCGCGTGCCGGAATCGAAATATCGCTGATGCGTCGCCAACTGCTAACCGCGACTTTGGTGCCTTCTTCATCGCCCAAATAGCTACCAAAGGGGATGCTAAACATCGTAAAGTCGCCTTTGAGGTCATTTAGGCGTACCCCGATGACGTGATCGGATTTGTAGACCAATGGGCGGATATAGCAGTCTTGACGGAAGCCTTCCGCTTGCAGCAGATTGAGCAGAATATTCACCATATCATCAACCGTATAGGGCAGGTCAATTAGGAGCATTTTGGCCGAGCCGAGGATACGTTTGAAATGATCTCTGGGGCGAAACACATACAACTCTTCATCGGCTTCGTTCCAATATCCTCGCAGGCCACCAAAAGCGCCGGTGCCATAATTGAGGGCGTGGGTCATGACACTGACTTTGGCTTCTTCAATCGGAACAATCCGCCCTTCAAAAAATGCGTAACGGTTCTTCACGATCATTCTCCTTTTTCGCTGTACGACTTGATAAATCTTAATGTGAATCGGCATTACCCGAAATATTTTTAAGCAAAAGAATAGTTCACTTAAAAGTATAAGATTCTAAGTCGAATTTTGCAACGTGTTTAAAGTCACGGATTTTCTGATGGCAGATAAGAAAAAAAGGGGTGATTGTGCGTGACAACTACCCCTTTAGGAGAACAGGAGAATTATCTACAGTGGAATGACACGGTGTGGTGGGTTACCCCGCTTGTTCTGGCGGGTATTCTTGCGGCGGCGGTTGTTGGGAATGGCAGGAATCGCGGCGGGTGCGGCTGGGTCATTTTCGGCATAGGGCAAATTGGATTGGACAGACACGGCGAGGCTGTGTAGGCGTTTGACCACACGCGGCGATTGTTCAGGCGGCAGAGCCAGCAAACAGCAGGCGGGTGAACCATGCCCCAACGCCAGCAAATTCGCCCGTACCGACTTCACAGCGGTCAGGACTTGCATAGTTTGTTGCACATCGACCACCCCAATCGCGGCGACAATCGCAATCGGTTCGACACGCCATTCCGCACTTGGATAGGCTTCGGCAAAGGTTTCCTGTAGGGCGGCGAAGCTTTCTTGATTAGCGGTGCGGCGGGCCGTCGTCGGTATAACAAAACATAAGAGATGTCCGGCATGGGCGTTGACTGTAATCACAGGTGGGGCGGCTTGCAGCAGCACTTTTTCCAATACTTGGCTGGCGAGATCGGTCATGGAGGGCAGACCGGGAACGCTTGGCACGGCATTGGAGGGAGCAAACACCAGTATTCCATCAATCGAAGTCACGGCGCTAAGATGTTTGGGTTTGCCAATGCTGGCGCTGTTGATGCGTGTGCCGGGGTGGTCGGGATTAAAAGTATTACACACCCGCAGCGGGATATGTGGCCCCATCAGCGGCTCAACACAACGCGGATGCAGCACCTTCGCGCCGAAATGGGCAAATTCGCTGACTTCCTGATAGGAAATCATATCAATGACTTGGGCCTCTTTGATTTTGCGCGGATCAGCCGACATGACCCCATTCACGTCTGTCCAAATCCACACATCATTGGCGTCAATCAAACTGCCAAGATAGGTCGCCGAATAATCCGACCCCCCTCGCCCCAAAGTGGTGATCTGGCCTTCGGGTGTTGCGCCAATATAGCCGGTCACAATCGCTACTTGTTTTTGTTCCAGTAGCGGGCCGATAATTTTTTGGGCATTGGCGCGGGACGGGGCAAAATCTGGTTGGGCATTTTGGAAGCGGCGGTCTGTCACAATGACCTTGCTGGCATCAACAGGCTGGGCCGGAACGCCATTGACGCGCATAATTGCGGCTAGGATACCAGCCATGATACGCTCACCCATTGACATGGCAGTGTCGCTTAGACGGCTGTCTGCGCCACCCGCCGCGGCGATTTCCTCACATGTCCCATGTAATTCTTCGAGTAGGACATCAATATGGGCATCTACTTTGGCGAGTTCGTCGGCGTGTTCTTCAGGATTCATAAATTCAAGGGCGGCTTGTTGATGGCGGGCACGTAGCGCATCGAGTTGATGTTTGACCCCATATGGGCCATTAAAATCATGTTTGGCGGCGTGTTCGACCAATTTGACCAGCGAGTTGGTAATCCCACCAATGGCTGAAGTAACCACCACCACATTGTCCCATTTTTGGGTTTCTTTTTGGACAATTTCTATGACTTGTCGCACAGCATTGGCACTGCCCACCGAAGTGCCGCCGAATTTCATGACCAGTATCGCCATTGGGTTATGCTCTCCTGCGCTTGTATTTTGGTCTATATAACAACAAACGCGACGTGCTTGGGAGTGCTTCACGTCGCGTTTGTGGAATTTCGTTTGGTTTAGAGACTTAGGCTCTCACATCCAGCGACCTGAAGCACAACATTCCGGTACCCATACCGGTAGTCGAAATCGTCATAGTGGTGCAAGTCAGGCCGAAAAATTTCACGGATCGTCAATCTTTGCTAATAATGAATTGGAAACAGCATAACACAGGTATATGCTGAAAACAAGCAATTTGGGCCAATTCGACAAATGGTACACACCTTTGGGCAAGTGTAGGATTTTTCCCAAACCTTTACAGGTGTAAAATGGCTGTCGGCATTCATGGCGCAGAAGGGACATTTTTATGACAACACACGAGACCCCCTCTTCAGAAACAACTGGCGTTCGCAAGAGGATGACCCAAACATTGCAGATTCCGACGACTGAAGTAGGTGCGCCGCCGGGTATTCCGGATGATTTGCCCAGCACCGGCCCCTCCAATATCCAAATTATTGCTTATAATGCCACCAAGTTTGAAGAACACTATCTAAATGACCCAGCCGACATTCAGAATTATTTAGGCAAATGGCCTGTTATCTGGGTCAATGTGGATGGGTTGGGCAGCCTCGAATTAGTCAAAAAGGTCGGACAGATTTTTGGCTTGGGCGAATTAGCATTGGAGGACGTGGTACTTGCCAATGAACAGGCCAAAGTCGAACGCTATGACCAACATTTGTTTATCGTGGCGCGGATGTTGGCACTTAAAGAGGACATCAGCAACGAGCAGTTAAACATCTTCCTCGGCAAAAATTTTGTTCTGACCTTTCAAGAATCACACCCCGGCGACTGTCTTAATCCGGTACGCAATCGCATCCGCAAAAGCCTAGATCGTCTCCGCCAGAGTGGGCCAAATTATCTAGTGTATGCCCTGCTAGATTCGGTAATTGACGCCTATTTCCCGGTATTGGAAAAATATGGTGAGCGACTGGAAGAAATCGAAGATATGCTGATCGTGCGTCCAGATCGGCAAGTAATTGCTCAACTTCACTCAATTAAACGCGATTTGTTGATGATGCGCCGCGCCATTTGGCCTTTGCGCGATTCCATCAATTCCCTATTTCATGACGCGCCGGAATTCGAAGAAGAGCAAATCCGCCACTACCTGCGCGATTGTTACGACCATGCCGTCAAAGTGATTGACTTGGTGGAAGTTTGCCGGGAGGTGTGTGCCGATCTACAGGATGTGTATTTGTCCAGCATCGCCAATCGCACCAATGATGTCATGAAAACTCTGACACTGATTTCGACGGTTTTCCTGCCCCTGACCTTTATCGCGGGGGTGTATGGCATGAATTTTGATCCCGATACTTCACCGTTGAACATGCCAGAACTCCGCTGGTACTTTGGCTATCCCTTAGCCTTAGCCTTGATGCTGGTGGTCGGAATTTCGCTGGCATATTACTTCAAGCGGCGCAATTGGCTATAATCCGCCCCATGCGAAAAACATTGATGACCAAACGACTTTTCGGGTTTTCGCTCCGTACTATTGGTGCGGGGTTGATTGCATTAGCCATTGGCACAGCGGGCCTGTGGCTTGATCTTGCAAATGATGGCCTTGTCGCTGATTTGTTATGGAACGTGACGGGTGAAACTGAGCCGGGGGCACAATTGCTTGGTGGCCTGCAATACCTCGCCAATGGCACCCGCGAGATGCCGCGCTTGGAGAAAAACGCCTCAATTGAAAACCTCCCAGAGAATCCATTTGGCATCAATGCTTTCCTTGAACTAGAGGCCGAACCTGAAAAACGCGAACTGGCTATGCGTTTAATTGCTGGGGCGGGCTTTGGCTGGCTACGTCAGCAGTTTCCGTGGGAAGATATCGAGATTGATGCCAAAGGCGATTTTGTGGATCGGCGCAATGACCGCAATCTGGATGGGCAGACCGATGAAGCCGACTTCGTTTCTAGCTGGGATAAATATGACCAGATTGTAGATTTGGCTGACCAATATAACGTCGAAATCATTGCCCGCATTAGCAGCCCTACCCCTCGTTGGGCTTTGCCATCCCCAACCAGTCAATCACATGGCCCACCTGCCAACATCCAAGATTTTGTGGATTTCGCGGTGACGCTGGCGGAACGCTATCAGGGACGTATCACCCATTATCAAATTTGGAATGAGCCGAACCTCTATCCCGAATGGGGCGATCAGTTAATTAGCCCAGAAGGATATGCTGATCTGCTATGCCGCACGCATGACGCCCTCAAAGCGGTTGACCCGACTATTGTGATTTTGACTGGGGCAATCGGCCCAACTGTTGATCACACCGGACGGGATGCCTTTGATTTGCTTTTTTTGCAGCGCCTCTATGATTTAGGGGCGGGCCGCTGTTTTGATGTTCTCAGCGCACAGGGCTATGGCTTGTTTAGTGGGCCAACCGATCGCCGGATGCGTCCTTTCACCATGAATTTTGCCCGCCATCAATGGCTGCGTGATATTATGGTCGCCAATGGGGATGAAGAAAAACCAATCTGGCTTAGTGAAATCGCGTGGAATCCAGTACCCAATGACCCCAATATTTCAGGCTTAGAAACCTATGGGCAGGTCACCATGGAGCAGGCCGCTGAATGGGCGCCGCTGGCCTATGAACGTGCCCTTGAAGAATGGCCTTACATTGGGGTAATGAATTATTGGTTTTTGAAGCGCCCCGCTGACAATGAAGCCAATCAAAGCTGGTACTATTTCCGCATCGTCGAGCCGGATTGGACACCCACGCCGATTTATTACAGCCTGCAAGCGTATATTCAATCCGCTGAATGGCAGCACCCCGACCAAGCATGGCCCACCCAAGCCCGTGAACGCCTGCCGCAAGTTCTGATTTTGGGGCTGGCGGTGGTGTTTGCTGGGGCTGTGATGGGTGATGCGGTAATGAAGCGATTGGAGCGCAAATGAATCGGGTCATCCGCTGGCTTCCGGTACTAATTTTGTTGGTGGCGGGTTTTTGGCGGTTTCATTTACTGGAATCGCAGTCACTTTGGCATGATGAGAGCAACAGTCTGCGCCTTGCCGAACGCACCATTCCGGCATTGGTTGAAGCTAGTAGCCATGATATTCACCCCCCCGGTTATTATGTCGGCCTCAAATGGTGGATGTTTTTCGCGGGCAAAACCGAATTTGGCCTGCGCTCGTTTTCGGCGTTTTGGGGTTTGCTGGCGGTGGCGGGGACGTATGGCTTAGGTCGGCGTTTGTACGGCCCACTGGCGGCCAGCATCGCGGCGGCACTGGTCGCAGCGAATCCTTTTGGGGTGTACTACTCCCAAGAAACACGCATGTATGCCCAATTAGGCGCGTTGAGTGTGTTAAGTTTCTGGGTATTGGTCAAGATGCTACACGCCAGCGACCACCATCGCGCCGAAAATCGCCCCAACCAATTTGCCTTCCATATCGCGCCTTGGGCCACATGGCTGATTATCATTAACATCGTTGGTCTATATACCCACTACACCTATCCCTTTACCATGATTGCACAAGGGGTGGTGTTTTTATGGTGGTGGATTCCGCGTCGTGACCCACGTGCGCGTAATGTGTATATCGTTCTCAACGTGATTACCCTAATGTTTTTCCAATCGTGGCTGCCGACGGCCTATAAACAAATCAGTTCATGGCCTCAGACAGGCGACCAGACCAATTTGCTAGATCGTGCTGACAGGGTCTTTACGCTGTTGGTGTATGGGCAAACCGCGACACATCTTTCCGCATTGGCCTATATTTTGCCCATCGGACTGCTGATCTTGGGGGTGCTGCTGCCAGATCACCGCGCCGGAGCCGAACGACCTTCGGTGTTGTGGCGGGTTAGCCTACCGCTGATTTGGAGTGGCCTAAGTATCGGGGCGCTACTGCTTTCAGGGGCGTACCGCGAAGCCAATTTGAAATTCTTGGTGCCGGCCCAAATGAGTATCGCATTGATGTTGGGGCGCAGTCTGGAACGCATTGGGGCGGTTATAAGTGGGGTTGTACGCCCGCCCTATCGGTTATCGGTGCGTTGGGCCAGTGCAGCGGCTCTCTCGATGTTGGTGATCGTTCCCAATGTTCAAAATCTCGGCCCAATGTATCACGATGAGACGTATGCCCGCAGCGATTATCGGCAGATTGCCGAATTGCTGACTGAAGATGCACGCGACGGGGATGCCATTGTCTTAAATGCCCCCAATCAGATCGAGGCCTTTAATTATTATTATCATGGCGAAAGCCCCGTTTATGGTTTGCCCAAAGGTTTAGGTGGGGATGACGCCGCTACACGTGATGCTACCTATGATTTAATCGCCAATTACCAGCGGATTTTTGTCGTATTTTGGGGACAAAATGAGCGCGACCCTCAAAACATTGTCCAATCCACGTTGGATGAAGGGGCGTATGTGATTGACCGTCAATGGATTACCGATGTGGAGTTGGTGCAATATGCCGTTTTGAATGCCCCACCTGCCGAACCGTCACTTATTGTGAATATGCCCTTTGGCAATCAGATTACACTGGTCGGTTATGCGCTTTCGACGGACGGCACAGCACAGCAAATTTTGCCGGGGGACGTATTGGGGGTGACATTATTCTGGCAGGCCGACACCCCATTGGAAAAACGCTACAAGGTGACAGTGCAGTTATTAAATCCCGATGGCACACTGACCTCGCAGCATGACAGCGAACCCGCCAACGGACGCGCCATCACCACCACATGGCAGGCAGGACAGACCATTACCGATAATCATGGGCTTGTGGTCAAACAAGATGCCGTAGCCGGAAGCTATACCTTGATTGTGGCGGTGTATGAACTTGATCCGCCCAATACACGCCTCATCCCCGGTCAGCCCGATGCCAATAACGCCTATATTTTGACCACTCTGACGCTCGAATAATCAGCCAAATACATTCGGGTCAGGTTCGGGTATGGTGAAACGAAATGTCTCGTGTTTTTCGTCGTTGAGATACAACTCGACCTGATATTGACCCCCCTGCCAATCTTCATCCCCATCAAGACTAAAGGTAATGGTGCCGCTGCCCGTTTTGATAATTGTTTCATCAAGGCGGGTGTTTACCGTTTCGCCATCGCTTTCGACCAACGTCCACACGGCTTTCAATTCGGTGTCATCGTCGGCGTTTTTCAATTCGACAATCAGATAAAAAATGCTGTCGCGTTCAAAGGCATCGGTTCGATTGACGCCGTTTTGGTCGCTGGCGAGATAGGCGCGTTCAATTTTGGCATTCACCAGACCGCACGCCGTCAAAATCGCCAGTAAAATAATCATTCCGGAAATGAAAAAATACTTTTTCACGAATTGGCACTCCTCAGCGCATGAAATTTTCCAGAGTATACTGTAGCGCGTTGCTGCTGGGTAGCAAGGTTTATTTCCATGACACAAGTCGTTTTGCTGAATGCTCATTTGCTTGACGGGCCACTGGTGATAGATGATCGGCGTGGTACGGTATTACGCGCCGCCACATCACACCGAGTAATCTCGATTGACTTAGGCGGGTATACGGTCTATCCCGGCCTGATTAACGCCCATGACCACCTTGAACTCAATCACTTCCCACGTACCAAATTCCGCGAGGTCTACCCCAATACCCGCGAATGGAGTGATGATGTTTCTCAACGCCTCAATACCTCCCCCTATCTTGAATTACGCACCGCCCCTCTTGCTGACCGATGTTTTATCGGTGGCCTCAAAAATTTATTATGCGGCGTGACGACAGTAGCCCATCATAATCCGCTGCATCCCCCACTGAAAAAATGGGACTTTCCGGTGCGGGTAGTGCAAAAATATGGGTGGTCACATTCGCTGTATTTGACGCCTACCGATGAGATTCAGTGGAGTTATCACAAGGCGCGGCGGAAAGTTTGGATGATTCATGCGGCTGAAGGGACAGACGAAATTGCGGCGGGTGAATTGGGTGAACTAAATGAGTTAGGGGTCATTGGGCCAAAAACCGTGTTGATACATGGTGTGGGATTAACTGAAGCCGATACCCAGTTGGCAATCGAGCGCGGGGCAAGTTTAGTGTGGTGTCCTTCAACGAATCTATATTTGTTAGGTAAAACGGCATGGGTGCGAAAATGGGCACAGGCGGGCAAGGTAGCAATCGGCAGCGATTCGCGTTTGACCGCCGACGGGGATTTACTGGATGAATTGTATGCCGCGCATATGACCAAGCAGCGCACCGATCAGGCCCTTTTTGCGATGGTAACGGAGAACCCAAGCCGCATGTTGGGCTTACCCGATGTGGGAGGATTGCAATATGGGATGCGGGCGGATTTCATTGCTCTGCCCTACAGCGATAACCCCTATCATGCGCTGGTGACGGCGAAACGGGCCGATTTATCACTGGTGGTGCGCGGTGGGCAGGTTATGATTGGCGACCTAGAGTTAGTCCGACAGTTTCCGGGTCAATTTGAACCGGTGGTCTTGGATGGGCGGGAAAAACTTATGGCGAAAAAATTGGTGGATCGAGTACGGCGCTGTACATTACGTGAGCCGGGATTACAATTAGGGGCAGGTTCATTTTGAGACACTGAAACGAGGTCATTGTGACAAACCTACTTCAACGGATAGGGCGCTTTTCATTAGGTTGGCGTTTGTTGCAAACGGCGATTGGCACGCTTATCAGCGCCATCGGGGTAATTGTGTTCCTCATCCCGTCACAAATCGCGCCGGGGGGTGTTTCCGGTATCGCCATTATTTTGCATGAAGTCATCGGCACACCTGTCGGGATTATGACCCTCATCTTCAATATCCCCGTGCAAATATTTGCCTATCGAACATTGGGTGGTAGCTGGCTAATTATCAGCACGATATTTTCAGTGGTCATTTTCAGCGCGGCAGTCGATATTTTGCCGGCGTTTGTGTCCACCAGTGGTGTCAGTGAGAATGATTTGCTTAATGCGATTTTTGGTGGGATTATCGGCGGGATTGGCAGCGGTCTCATTTATGGTTCTGGTGCGACGGCGGGTGGCACAGCAACCCTCTCGCGGATTTTGCAGCATAAGATGGGCATCCCCCTCAGCAGCGCCTATCTGTATACCGACACCTTGATTATCGGCATGGCAGGCTTGGTGTTTGGGTGGGAAGCGGCGATGTATGCAATTGTCGCCTTGTTTATCAGCGGCATGGTGGCGGATTATGTGCTGGAAGGGCCAAGCGTCATCCGCACGGTAACAATTGTGACCGATTACCCCCAAGAAGTGTCGAAAGCGATTTTGGGTCAATTGGGGCGCGGAGTCACCTCATGGGAGGGTATGGGCATGTTTACCGATCAACCGCATACCGTTTTGTTCGTCACCATTGCCCGCCCGCAAGTTGCCACCCTGCGTCATGTAGTGTTCGCCGTTGACCCGAAGGCGTTTGTGGTCATTGGGCAGGGGCATGTGGCCTATGGACGCGGCTTTAAGCCCGCCCCTATCGTCAAAGCTGAATAACTAATCGGGGCGGAGTTCAACGATCAGACCGTCGCTCCACTCATATTTGGCGTCCATTTTGGCGGCGACAGCGGTGGCAAGTTCCGGTTCAGCATCGCGGTCAATCACCCGACCTTGCCCCTGATACGTTTGATCGCCCACGCGAACGGAGATTCTCAGATGGTGCCGGATATTCTGTACCCAGTGGGCTTTTTCACGCCCCTCCGCCACGATGTAATATGCTCCAGCATGGCTGACAAACCAGATTTCGATTTCATGGGGTTTACCACTTTTCCAGCCTGTGGTGGTGACATAGCAAAATTCAGGTTCTTTGATGCTCATAGGGGTTACTCCAATGGGTAGTTGATGATGAGCAACGGCATATAGAAGCCGGGTTCGCCATGTATACCGGGGGCAGTCATGATAAATTCGGTCAAAGTTTTGGCTTCGTTGTATGTCCCAATAAACCCATGCTGATTAGGTCGAATTTGAAATCTCTCCCACCCGTCTTTTTCGAGACCATTGCACAGCCACGAATGGTTTATATCCCCAAAATCGCTGCACACAACTTCATAGCCGAGAATTTCTCCCTCCAAGACAGGCGACCTCTGCCTAATGATGTGAGCCAAACCGCGCTCCCCCTTCATCTTGGATGTTTCCCCTTAAAGTTGGCTCGACTAATAAGAACGGCTCGATAAAATCTTTGTGTAAGCCTGCCCCAAGCAGGAATAAATCATCTTTTGGGGGGATAAACTTTGCGATGAAATCACGGGCGGTTTCCAGATGATAGATGACATCAGGAAAGCCAATTTCTTTGTCGAACCGTTCATTACACCACTGCTGCATTTCGGGTGTCGGTTCAATACCAAAGGTATCAAAATCTTCCTGTGAATTGGCCCAATAAATAACAGGGGCTATATCGGCTATACAATCAGACACGCTCAGAAATCTATACGGCAGTAATTCAGCAGAGTGCCAATCGGTGCGTGTGATATATTTGGTGATGTAGTAGCCTGCCGAGAAGTAATCATCTAAATTGATTGCCATAGCCCATATTTCCGATACTGAAACTCATAGGCGATAGGTGTGGTTTTTTCAATCTGTCATATTTCATGTCAAAATCATTGTGCCATAAGTTCATCAATAGGAAACAAAAGAATGAAGAAATCATACGTTCTGCTGATCGCTCTATTTCTCATTTGGGGATCTAGCTCAAACATGGCGATTTCTCAAGGGCAAGCCATAGTTAATGCGATGCCTTCATGGTCGCCGGATGGAAAACAAATCGCGTTCGTTTCAAATCGGGATGGGAATGATGACATTTGGATAATGGATGCCGATGGAGCTACTCCCTTCAACTTAACTCGAAGCGAAATAACCGAACAATTTCCCCAATGGTCTCCGGATGGACACTATATTGCTTATTGGACAAGTCAGGATGGTCATTTAGGGGATACCTTGTGGGTTATCGAAATAGATGGTTCAGAACGGATTGATTTAATGAGTCAGTCCCCGATAAAAGGCGAATCGCTTTTTCCGGCTACGTGGTCGCCAGATGGACAGTATTTGGCGCTTGTGGTAGGCGAAAATCGTGTTGGACAACTCTGGGTCATAGACATGAACGATTTATCCTATAGCCGATTTGCCCAAGGCAGCAATGTTTTTGGTAGTCCGAAATGGTCAGATGATGGTTCTCAAATTGTGGTTTCTGACGGTATTTCAGGAAGTCCTATTGTTGTCACCCTCGAAACAGATGCAGCGCAGATTCTTGATGAAGAGGGTCACTATAACGGTCAATTTTTCGACTTTTTTTCCCAAAGTGACACTGTGGTGGTACAGACGGCAGGCACGAAAGAGGACATTATCCTTTTGGGAGTTTTCGACCATGAGGTTTTTAATCTGACCCAGAATTATAGTGGCGATTCGGGGCAACCCGCATGGTCTCCCAATGGAGATTGGATTGCTTTTGTTTCAACTGATGGCGTTTGGATAGCAAAGCCAGATGGCTCAGAGTATATCAATTTGACAGAAGACTTTGAATCTGTATTTTTAGAGCCGCGCTGGTCACCGGATGGCAAACAAATCGCACTCACCTCGTTTGGCTATGACGATAACCAACAGCTTCGTTCGGATGTTTGGGTCATAGATGTGTATGGCTCTGAGGCGACAAATTTAACCCAATAAATTTATTTGACATCCGTGCGCGTAAACTCAATCCAGTAGTGATCCGTCCATGTGCGGAAGGGCCAAGTATCAGCCAAATGGGTTTCAGCGGCGATTAAAGGTTTCATGATGCGAGGCCGCTTATCCACCACACCAAAGGCATCGCTGGGAGGCAAAAATACACCTAAACCGCGTACTCGCTCGAATTGAAAATAGGGCTGAAAAGCCCGTGCAAATTGGCGGGGCGAAGGGTAATAAATCGGCAGGTCGCCTCCACCCGGTAAGGTCGCAATCGTTTCGCGTTTAAACCGACGAAAGGCCGTGCGGAAATCCAGATGGAGGCCATGCCAGAGCGTCTCCCACATGCAAAACGGTGAGATGATACCTAACCCGACATAGCCCCCCGGTTTGACGGCCTGCGCCAAAAATCGCCCTAACCCGGCCCAATCACGGGTGCAGTTGACCGGGCCAAAGTTGCTATACACCCCATCTACGGGTTCGCTATCCCATTCGGGCAAATGGTTTAAATCAAACAGCAGGGGTGTCACCAGATGGCCCAGATGAGCGGCATCGGCTTTGGCTTGGGTTTGTTCCAGCATGAAGGGGCTGATGTCGGCGGCAATGACTTTCACGCCACGTTGGGCCATCCACAGTGCATCTATCCCCCCAGCACAGCCGATTTCAAAGGCGGTGCTGCCAGTTGGAAAATTTGGCTCTAACCAACCCCAGACCCGTTCACGCAGCCAACGTGAGACCGGACTTTCGGCAAAGTCGCGGTCATACACGGCGGCAAGGGTGTCAAACGCGGCGTTATTCGACATTTTTAGATGGCGCGGGCCTTCTCAGTAGCGATTTTGCGTTTGTAATATTGGGCACTGCGCTTGGGGATGCGGGCCTGATTTTCATAATTGACGTAATACAGGCCAAAACGTTTGCTAAAGCCCTCGGCCCATTCAAAATTATCCATCAGACTCCACACAAAAAAGCCTTTGAGTGGCACGCCTTGATCAATCGCACTTTCGGCGGCGGCGAAGTGGTCAATCAGATAGTCTTCGCGCAGGGGGTCGTCAACAATCAGGCCACCCGATGGTGGGTCATCAAAGGCCGCGCCATTTTCGGTGATGTAAATCGCTTTGGGGTGATATTCCTGATGGATGCGTACCAGCAGTTTGGTGAGGCCCTCCGGATAAATCTCCCAACCCATCGCGGTGGTTTCCACATTGCCCAGCGGCGCGGGTAAATATTGCAGGGGCAGCAGTTCCGGCATCCACGTCACTTTATTGCGGGTGTAATAATTCATACCGAGGAAGTCAATCGGCTCAGAAGCATCTTTAATCGCATCAAGGTTAATGTCCTTGAGATTTTCACCCAATGCCTCGACCATATCCGCCGGATATTGGCCTTTAAAAATGGGGTCTAGGAACCAGCGATTGATAAAACCATCGTGCCGAAGGGCCGCTTTTTTATCATTCTCACTGTCCGTTGCTGGCTCGGCATAGAGCGTATAGAGCGTAATCCCGGCATGGCAGTCCTCCGAATTTTCGCGGATGATGGGCATCGCCTCACCGTGCGCCAGCAGTAAATGATGGGCCGTTTTGTAGGCGATAGGGATGTCCATAATCCCCGGCGCGTGCTGTCCATAAAAATGTCCGATCATCGAATAGACCCAAGGTTCGTTGTGGGTGATCCAATTTTTGACGCGATTGCCGAGGCGGCGGGTCACAACATCCACATAATCGGCGAACCACTTCACGCTGTCAGGATTGGCCCATCCACCCTCATCTTGCAGGGCTTGGGGATAATCCCAGTGAAAGAGGGTCACAAACGGCTTGATATTGGACTTGAGCAGTTCATCCACCAACCGGTCATAAAAATCGAGGCCAAGCGGGTTGACATCACCTTTGCCTTTAGGAATGACACGCGGCCATGAGATGGAAAACCGATAGCCATCCAAACCCGTTTCGCTCATGATCTGAACGTCTTCGGGGTAACGGTGATAATGGTCGCAGGCAATGTCGCCATGATCGCCGTTGCGGGTTTTGCCGGGGGTGTGCGAAAACCGATGCCAGATGGATTCGCCACAGCCCTCGCTGGTGGTTGTCCCCTCAATTTGGTAACTGGCGGTGGCAGCCCCCCATACGAAATCTTTCGGAAATGGCATAAATTGTTGCTCCTTAACGTTTTTTTCAACAAGGGGTTTTGTACCCCCGTTCTAAAATCTAGGTATGGTCATGGGTGTCCAAATCACCCGCGCCGAAAATCTGCCCCGGTTGAATCACGATTGGGCTACCCAAATCTACCGTCCCCACGAGGTCATAGGTCATCGCACCGGTGATGCGGACAGGCACAATCTCGCCTTCGGGGGCTTCGCCTTGCACCATGATATACCCATCAATTTCAGGGGCGTCACGATACGAACGGCCTAGCGAAATCGTCTCGCCAGTGGGGCCGTCATCATCTTCGACTTCGGCATGACCCTCAATTAAAACGGGCAGAATTTTGCCTACTTGGGCTTGATTACGCTGTAGGCTAATCGGCTGTTGAATTTCCATCAGCTTATCACGGCGGGCGATTTTGATGTCGTCATCCACTTGATCGGGTAGTGTGGCGCTCGGTGTACCAATTTCGTAGCTGTAGGTAAACGCCCCCACGCGGTCAAACTGCATATCTTTAACAAACTGCACTAGCGTGTCAAATTCTTCCTCGGTTTCGCCGGGGTAGCCGACAATAAAAGTGGTGCGGATGGATAAATCGGGCATCGCCGAGCGCATTTTGCCGATGGTTTCATGTACCCATTCGACATTGGCAGGGCGGCGCATCCGCAGTAGGGTTTTGCGATGGGCGTGTTGTAGTGGGATGTCCAGATAATGCACGATTTGTTTGTGTGTCGCCATTGTTTCAATCAGTTCATCGGTGACATACCCCGGATAGGCATACATCACACGCATCCAAGGGACATCCGGCACGGCTTTGACCAATTCTTTCAGCAGAACCGCCAAGCCATTTTTCAGGCCCAAATCATAACCATAGTCGGTGCTATCTTGGGCAATCAGGATGATTTCTTGCACGCCGTTATCACGCAGCATCCGGGCTTCGTTCACAATCGCCTCAATCGGACGGCTGACCGCAGTGCCTTTGATGGCTGGAATAGCGCAAAACGCACAGGGTCGGCGGCAGCCATCGGCGATTTTTAGATAGGCACTTGCGCCCTGAATGCTGATACGGGCCGCGCCGCGTTCATCTTTGCCAACGGTTTCGGCATCGGTGGGCAAATGATACAGCGGTTCGGGATGTTTGCGGGTGCGGATGCGCTGCACCAAATCTACAATATCCATCCAACGGCGTGTGCCAATAATGCCATCCAGCCCCGGCACATCTTGGGCTAGGGTGTCGCCATAACGCTGTGATAGACAACCTGCCGCGATTAGATATTGATTGGGCTGTTTGATGGCCGCGAGTTCATTTAGACTGTTGATACTTTCTTCTTTGGCAGGGCCAATGAAGCCACAGGTGTTGACGATGAGGACTTCGGCGCGGGTGGGGTCATCAGCGGCCCGCATCCCGGCGTTTTCGAGTAGTTGCGCCATTGATTCGGAGTCTACGGTATTTTTGGAACAGCCGAGACTCATCAAATAATAACGGTCTTTGATGCGACCTGTTTTTGCCATAGGGATTTGATTGGATTGCCTTCAACTCTTGAGATACAATGCGGATAACGCAATCATAGCGGATTCCTTTTTCAAATTAAAGTGATGGTTCAAAATGAGCAAAGTCTATGTGGGGGATTCGCCCATTCAAGGCAAAGGCGTTTTTGCAAAGGTCAACATCGCCCAAGGGGTGCCAATTTTAAAAGCCGACGACTCCCATGTTGTAGATGAAGCCCATCCCTTGCGGCCTGAACTCGGCGAATACGAATATCACACCGATTTTATTGGGGGCAATATCACCGTTCTGTGGCAAGAACCGGAAAAATATACCAATCATGCCTGCGACCCCAATACCTTTGTCAAAACGATCAATGGTGCACGTTATGTAATCGCATTACGCCCCATCGCGGCGGGTGAGGAAATCACCTTCGATTACCGCATCAATGGGCGCGGGGAGTATGTGTGGGAATGTGGTTGTGGCAGTCCACGTTGTCTCAAAACGCTGGATTCTGATTTTTTTAAGATGCCCCTTTATCTGCAATTGGAATATCTGGTGCTGTTGGATGATTGGTTTTTGGCAGAGGAAGCACCCAAAATCGAACAGCTTTTGCAGCAGAGTCTCACTCGCTGATTTGTCAGGCAGGCGAACTTGCTATAGTATTTCAAGTAATCCGTCATTATCTCAACAGGAGGGTAGCGTTATTAACCGCAACGTGCGCCATATCTCAGCACTTTTCAGCATCGGGCTGATACTCTCAATTGGTTTGGTGGCCTGTGGGGGCGAAGAAACACCCCCGCCACCGACCCGAACGCCATTGCCACAGCCAACCGCGACACCGCGTTCGACGCCCCTGCCAGAAGTGGAATTACCGATCATTTTGGGCAGCCCGGATAAACCTATCAGCCTGATATTTGTGATTGCCAGCCCTAACAGTGGACAAGTGGACGCCCAAGACATCTTGCAGACCCAATTAACCGATCAATTGGGCGAGGCGTTGGCGGTCACAATTGATATTTTGGCGACCCCACGCGAGGCCCTTGATGCGATTTGCAACGGTGAACCCGCCCTGATGTGGGTGGATGTCTTCACCTATATCGCGGCGGAACGTGCCTGTGGCGCTTCGCCATTATTGGGCGTGCGTCAGACCCAGCGGGTTGGTGCGAACGGGGTCGGATTCGATTTTGTCTATAATCGTGGGGTGTTAGGCAATGCCGCGACTCCTGCGATGCTGGCGAACCGAACCGTCTGTCGGATCGCAGGGGATGAATCGCCGATCAATTGGGTTTATCCAAGCTTGGCCCTGCGTGCTGCCGGGGTTGATCCTGTTTCGGAATTACAAGGGGTGGTCGAAGTCGCCGATGCCCAATCATTGGTAAAGGCGATTTTTGATGAGGAATGTGTCGCCGGGGCGATTCCGAACAACCAATTGGACACGCTGGTAAGCCGTCTGCAAAATGCGAATCCAGCGGTGGAAATCAACACGAATGCCAGTGCCTTAGATGTAGTGGTTATGCAAGAAGGCAGTGAATCATGGCCCGAAGTGCCCCATGCCGTGTTGATTGCCGCGCCCGATTTCGTCTTGCCCGTCACCTTCCGTGATTTGGTCGTAGAAGCCGTCCAAGAATTGATTGCTACGGATGAAGATGAATCCCTCCAAGAATTGGTTCCGTATGACCAACTCGTCGCCCGTACCTCCGCCGATTATGCCGATTTCCGTGCATGGTTGGAAGCGGCCCGTTGGGGAATGGGTAACTGAAAATATGGGCGGAGTATGCTATCATTGCCGGGTCGAACCCGGCTTTTTTTGTCTGTGCATCGTCTAGTGTTCACCATTTAAGGGATTATGTCTGATCTTGCTGTTGTGATTGTCAGTTGGAATACTCGTGCCCTCACTTTAGAGGCAATTCGTACTTTGCTGGATGATGTTCAGCGCGGTGGCCCGTATGAGACGGAAATTTGGGTGGTGGATAATGCGTCCAGTGATGACAGCCCCGCCGCGATTCGGGCCGAATTCCCCGATGTCAAAGTCATCGAAAACGCCAAGAATATCGGCTTTGGGGCGGCCAATAATATCGCGATGCGGGCGATGGGTTTTGGCAAAAGCGGCGTAGATGAAAATACCCTCCCGCGTGCCGTTTATTTGCTCAACTCCGATACACAAACTCGCCCCGGCGCGACCAGTATATTATTTAATGCGCTGTTTTCGCTCCCGGAAGCGGGGGTGGTTGGTGCACGGCTGACCTATGAAGACGGTAGTTTTCAACACAGTGCCTTCGCCTTCCCCGGCCTTTCCCAATTATGGATTGATTTGATGCCTGCCCCCGGCACGCTCTATAATCGCCGCCCGAATGGTCGCTATCCCCGCCGATTATATGAACACACCAAGCCGTTTCGTGTGGGGCATACACTGGGTGCCACCATGATGATTCGGCGCGAGGTCATCCAAAAAACAGGCATGTTTGACGAGCAGTTTTTCATGTATGCCGAAGAAGTGGATTGGAGCTGGCGTATCCAAAAAGCGGGGTGGAAAATTTATTGTATTCCGCAAGCGCATGTGATTCATTTAGAGGGGCAAAGTACCCGCCAAGTTCGTCCCGATAGTATCATTAATCTGTGGCAAAGTCGGCTGCGGCTTTATCGCAAGCATTACCCCATGTTCAAACGTCAAGCGGCTCGCTGGCTGATTGGTGTGGGGATGCGCCGCAAAATTCGCCAAGCCCGTCGTGCCTATGCATTGCGCCAAATTTCAGCTAAAGAGCGTGATACCCTCATTAGCGCCTATGAACAGGTGATGGGGTTATGACGGTCAAATTGGCGGGGGTGATTTTGGCCCGTAATGAAGCAGCACACATTCAGGCGTGTGTGGAATCCTTAAAATGGGCCGACCACGTCATGGTGTTTGAATCTGCCAGCAGCACCGATGACACCATAGAATTGGCCCAAGCCGCTGGGGCCGAGGTGATTAGCCATCCCTTTGAAAATTACTCCAAACAGCGCAGTGCGGCCCTTGCAGCGGTGGATGCCGAATGGGTGTTGTTTGTGGATGCCGATGAACGTGCCACCCCGGATGTTGAAGCGGAGGTGCGTCGCATCATCGCCAACCCGCAGCATATGGGGTATTGGATTCCGCGCCACAATTATATTTTTGGCAAGCTGACCCGTTTCACCGGTTGGTATCCCGATTATCAAATGCGTTTGCTGAAGCGCGATCAGGCTACCTATGACCCTGAACGCCGCGTCCATGAAGTTCCTATCTTAAAAACAGGCGAGCCGGGTCATCTTGAAAATCCTCTCATCCATTACAATTATCAAAATGTGCGCCAGTTTATCGAAAAACAGCAGCGTTATGCTCGTTATGACGCCGAGATCATGAAATCCGAAGGGCAGAGGCCTAAATTTCGCAATTTTATTTTGCAGCCCCTGCGTCAATTTCGCTGGCGCTATTTAACCCTTAAAGGCTATCGTGACGGCTGGCATGGCTTACGCCTAAGTGTGTTGATGGCATGGAACGAATATGACAAATATTGGCAGTTGCGTCGGCTGTGGCGAGAGGCGGCTCGATAATGGAACAAAACAGCCCTGTGTTGCCCTCTAAGCGTGGGACGGCTACAATTCCAGTTATGACCGAGCAAGCGCAGCCCCGTACTGTTCCCGTAATCGCCCTACTGACCGATTTTGGCCTGCAAGATGGCTATGTCGGCGTTATGAAGGGTGTGATTCTCTCGATTTGTCCCACCGCACAAATTATTGATATTTCACACCATATCGCCCCGCAAGATATTCGGCAGGGCGCGTATGTGCTACTGACGGCCTATCGTTATATGCCCCCCGGCACGATTTTTGTATGTGTGGTTGATCCCGGTGTTGGCACATCCCGCAAGCCAATCGCGGTGCAAACCAGTCAAGGGTTATTTATTGGCCCAGACAATGGCCTGTTTAGTTATGTGTTCGGTCAAGTCGAGGTGAAAGAGGCGGTGGCGCTGCAAAATCGCCAATATCATTTACAGGGCATCAGCACAACCTTTCATGGACGCGATATTTTTAGTCCGGTGGCGGCTCATCTTGCCAACGGCGTACCCCTCGATCAAATCGGCCCTATCTTGACCAAATCTTTTGAGAAGTTGCCCCCGCCCTTGCTGCAAATTGAACCTGATCATGTGCGCGGTGAAGTGTTGTATATTGACCATTTTGGCAATGTCGTCACCAGCATCGGGCGCTTGGTATGGGGGTCAGATGATATGCTGCAACTGCATCCCCAATTTGGCGGCACAGCTTTTTCGGAACGGGTGACGGTTGCGCCATTTTTTGCCGAGGCCACCGCTGTCGAAATCGCGGGACATACCTTTGCACCATTGGGCCTCAGTTATATGGGGACACAAAAAGGAAGTATCCTACCGCTGATTAACAGTGCGGGCCAGCTTGAATTAGCCGTGAATCAAGGGAGCGCCGCCCAAAAATTAGGTGTACACGTGGGCGACCCGGTGATTTTGCGTACCAGTTAAATGGAAGGGATTTATTTTGACGACCCCTGAGCAATTTGTGATTGAAGGTGGCTTTCCGCTGCAAGGCCAAATTAAAGCCAGCGGCAACAAAAATGCGGCTCTGCCTCTCTTGCCTGCTTGCCTCTTGACCGACCAACCCGTCATTTTGCGGAATATGCCGAATATTGGTGATGTGCGGATTATGGGCCAACTGCTGCAAAGCGTGGGGGCCGAAGTCGAATGGCTGGATTCTAGTACCGTGCGCGTCCATGCCAAAGAAATTAAAACCCACCGCGCTTCGCCTGAACTTGCTAAAAAAATTCGACCCAGCACCCTTTTAGCCGGGGCGATGTTGGGACGCATGGGCCAGTTGGATATCGCGGCCCCCGGTGGTGATGTGATTGGTCGGCGGCGCTTGGATACGCATTTGGTGGCGCTGGAAAAACTTGGGGCACATATTGAATTTGATGGCTCGTTCAAAATGAATGCCGATGGACTGCGTGGCGCGAATATCTTGCTTGATGAGGCCAGCGTCACAGCGACCGAAAATGCAGTTCTGGCGGCGTGTTATGCCAAAGGAACGACAGTGCTGCGCAATGCCGCCTCCGAGCCGCACGTCCAGCAGTTATGCCAATTCTTAAAGCAACTTGGCGCGAAAATTGATGGGATTGGTACCAACCAATTGACGATTGAGGGTGTCGAAAATCTGACGGGCGGGGAGTTCCGCGTCGGGGCGGATTATATTGAAGTCGGTAGCCTGATTGGGGCAGCCGTTGTGACTGGTGGGGAATTACTCATTACCGAAGCCGACCCCCAATACCTAGACATGATCGCGCTGGTGTTTGGCAAATTAGGCGTTACATGGGAAGTGCGCGGCAACGATATTTTTGTCCCACGTGACCAGCACTTGAACATCCAACGTGATTTTGGCGGCAATATCCCCGAAATCAAACCGCAGATTTGGCCCGGTTTCCCCACCGACCTGATGAGTATCGCGATTTTGGTGGCGACGCAAAGTGCCGGGGCGGTGATGTTCCACGAATGGATGTTTGAGGGCCGTCTCTTTTTTACCGATCGCTTGGTCAATATGGGGGCGCGGATTATATTGTGCGACCCGCATCGGGTTCTGGTGCAGGGGCCGACGGCTTTGCGTGGCGACCAGACCATCAGTAGCCCCGATATTCGCGCAGGCATGGCGATGGTCTTGGCGGCGCTGTGTGCGCGGGGTACGACCGTCATCCGCAATATCGTGCAAATTGATCGCGGCTATTCACAATTGGAAGAAAAACTTGGGGCGTTGGGTGCTCATATTCAGCGAGTACCGATTGGAGCAGCGGTATAGTGCCAGCTACCGAAAAAAAAGAACGGGTTTATCGTCCCCTCGGATTAACAATAGGGCTGTTAAGCATTGTCCCTCTCTTTGGCATTGAGCCGATTATCTGGCTATATGTGACCTATCGGCTGAACGCGGATGCCAATGGCATTATCAGCGGTGGTCTTGAACTGGATATTTGGCGTTGGGCGGGGGCGGTTGCAGGCGTGGCCGTCCTCATCACGGCGCTGTTGGCATGGATTGGCAAACCGCGTAACGCACAATATCTGGTGCAAATTGCCGTGATTGCCAGCTTTGTATTGATCGTCGTTGCTGCTTGGGTACGGGCTTTTGGTGACTGTACCGACTGCTTGATAGATGGGGCAACCCAAACCGTTGATGATATTTTCCGCTGTAAAGTCCCTATTCAAATTATCGCGTTTCTCTATTTTATTTTTTATATCAATCGTGCGCCGGCCCGTGCATTTTACACACAAGTACCGTTACCCCCTTGGGACCCTGATGAAGCGTAGTATAGAAAGGATTTACCATGAGTCGCGTTATTAACACTGATGGCCCAGCCAAAACCCGTAACCAACATATGCGAACCTGTGCCGAGATTTTGCGTCATTTGAGCAAGAAGAAGGAATTTGACGCCGAAACCAAAGATATGATTGCCCAGATTGTGTTTTCGCTGCGTGAAGTTAACGACACCATCGAACAATCGTCGGAAGCATGGGAAAAACGCAACTATTGGATGAAGGCCGAAGAATTTCGCCAGCGGTGGACGTGGACGGGTAAGATGGCCGATCAGGTGGAAGACCTCATTCGCCGCAACAACTGGGAGGCGTTCCCTTCACTGATGGTCAGCCTTTTCCAACATTTCGGCGAAATCAAGGTCAATAAGTTCACCCGAACTGCTGATACATGGCAGGGGGCGTATGATCGGCTGATAAGCGAACGTTAGTGCGGCGCGCCTTGCTTGAATTGGGTTTCAAATTGCTGCCTTAGATTACGGATAGCATCATTGGTGAGCGAGTGACCATAGGACTGTATAGCGGCTTTTTCGGGTTGGGATGGCTTTTGGCGTAATCTGCCAAGTGTCTTAAGCCAAAGCGTATGATAACGCTCGGCGGTAGTCTCATCATTGCGTGTCTGTGCGATTACCGAAAGACCGCTGTAGACTTCGGACATCACCAAATAGTTCTTCATCTCCTCCGCCAAACCTAACTCCATCTGGAATATCTCGTCAGCAAGGTCATAGTTGTGCGAATCCAGATAGAGGTCTGCTAACGGTCGGGTGATGCTTAATTGCAGTTCTTTGACCTCGGTTTCGGACAGATGAAGTGCGAGTTCAACTTTCTGGGTGGTGGTTAAGACAAGTGCCTGTTGATAAAAGTCAATGGCCTCATTGGTGGTTGACCACATCGTTTTTCGGGCACGTTCGCCTGCCTCACACAAATAATTGATGGCTGAGATAATTTCCCCCGCCAACCGATAGTGCTCGGCAACTAGTGAGGCATATTCGACCACTCGATCCCCACACGCGCTAATTAACCATTCAGCAATTTGATGATGATAGGAACGCCGCGCCTTGCGTAGAACGCTTTCATAGGTGACATCCCTCAAAATAGCATGTTTGAAGGTGTATTCGTGTGTTTCCGCAAAAGTTGATTTTTCGCGGCTAAAGATCATCCCGCGTTGACGTAATGCCGCCAGTGTCCCAACAAGATCACCAACGGATACTGCACCTTCGATGGTTTGGCCCGTGACACGCAGGGTTTGTAGCGCCCCATCCCAAAAAGTTGTGCCAATTACGGATGCCTGTTGAATGATGGCCCGTTCTTCGGCAGTCAGGGCGTCCAAACGGGCTTGTAGGACGCCTGTTAAAGTTGGTGGAACACGCATCTTGGCTAATTTATCCAGCGCGATGAGCCATTGTTGGTCATTGCGTAGAATAATCCCGTCCGAGATCATTACCTGAATGAGTTCTTCCAGATAAAACGGATTGCCCTCTGCATTGTTCACAACCAAATCACGCAGGGTATCCGGCAACGCCTCAACCTTATGCAAAATTTCGGTCACCAATTGGCGGCTGTCACGGGTGGAAAGCGGGCGTAAATCTACCAGCGTATGACATTCTTGGCCCTCGCCCCAAAATGGGCGTTTTTCATAGAGGGTGGGACGGGCAAGGCACAAAATCAACAGCGGTAGTCGTAAATGGGCGTAGGCAAATTGGCTTATAAAGTCCAGCGAAAGGTCATCTGACCAGTGGACGTCCTCCAGAAAAATCACGGTGGGCTGTTGGGCTGAAATGCTCTCGAAAAGCCGCATCAAGTGATTCGGGGCATCTTTCAGTTTTTGCGGCGATTGGGCCTCTTCTGGATTGAGGGTGGCAAAAGCAAAGCCGACCATTTGACCGATGCCCTGTGTTAGATCAGTAATCATGTCAGAGGGCCAAAAATTGCTAAGGCCGGCCTCCATTTTCTCACGGGCTTGTTCGGCGCTGTCGGTGTCTTGAATTTTGAACTGAAACTGAAGCAGGTCGCGGATTAGGGCATAAGGTTGTTTTTCACTGCTTGGGAAAGCCCGACCTTTGATACGCAGAACGGAAATAGGCTGCCGCGAAATCCAATTGCCAAATTCGCGTAATAGGCGTGATTTGCCTACCCCCGCATCGCCCCGCACTGTAATCATCTGGGTTTCGCCATCTTCAATGGCTAGTTGAAAGGCTTTTTGCAAATGCAACATGTCCGCATCGCGCCCAATCATACGGGTCTGGATGCCCTCAATCCCACGCTGGCCCGTTTCAAAACTTCGGGCGATTTCGTGCTGTACCACATATACTTGGATGGGGGCTAACGCGCCTTTGACCATAATCGGTTCAAGGGCCTGCACCGCAAAAAATCCACGCACATGCAAGTAGGTTTCGTGGGAGATCAACACACCACCCGCCGGGGCATTGCTTTCCATACGCGCCGCCATATTGATGGCATCGCCCATCGCGGTGTATTCTGACCCGGCCTCACCCCCGACTTCACCCACCGCCACTAACCCCGTATTGAGGCCAACCCGCACATTAAAACTATCAATGCCCCAATGTGTGGTTACTTCTTGGGCATAGTATTGAGCAGAGTGAACAATGGCTAGGGCGGTGCGGACGGCGCGAACAGCATCATCTTCGCGGGCGACGGGTGCGCCAAAAAACGCCAACATGCCGTCCCCCATCAATCGGGCGACGTAACCTTGATGCTCTTTAACCACCTGACCGAATCGGGCTAACGCGGTACTTAAAATTTCGAGAGTATCTTCGGGGTCAAGATGTCCAAACGTTTTGGAGGAGGACACCACATCAGTAAATAGAAAAGTGACCAGCTTGCGTTGCTGATCACTTTCAATTTGTTGTTTTAGGGCGGTGAGTTTTTCACGGGCGGGGGCCAACATTGTCTCAACGATGTTATCCCCAAGCGCGGCCCGTTGCGCTTCAAGGGCAACAATGGCCTGCTCTAGGTGACGAATTTCATCGCTACTCATAGCCCGATTTTTTCAGCCTTAACCGTTATCCCCATTCGTGGATGGTAGAGAGACAACAGGCATTGTTCCAGTAGTCGTGGAGAAACCTGCGCTGCTGGCAACCCCGGTCACATTGTATTCCATCATGAGAGCCTTATAACCTTCGATATACATCCGCGCACGGGCCTGTTCCAAACGCCACAGCCGATCAATCGAGCTTTGCATGGGTGTCAAATCGCCCCGTGTATCTTCGATGGTCTTGCGATAATCGCCCATATCTTTTTCGTGCTTGCGCCATGCCTCGTCATTAGTCAGGGTAAATTGTTTCCAACGGCGCTGATCGTCTTTCACCCAGTCGTTCCATTCTTCACGGAAGCGCTCCTCAGAAAGACGCTGCATTTCTGAAACCTCATTGATACGACGTTCCAAGCGTTCCCCGATACGTTCGAAATCTTCGACGATCTTCTTCATCTGCCGATACGTCTCGGCCCATGATTCAAAACGTTCCAGATTGCGGCGGATGTCTTCGTCATAAGCCCCGATATTGCGCGTGAGGTCTTTGATTTGCTGATCGCGCTGTTGGGTAATGAGATTTTGCTGGTCAAGGAAGTTCTGCATTTCTTCGCGGCGCATCCGCTCACCCGCTTGGCTTTCGGTGATACGTTTTTCGGCGGTCAGGGCCAGATTTTCCACTCGCTCGATTTTGAGTTTGACCCCATCAATTAATTTCTGCATTTCCGGCAAGCCAGCTTGAACATCGGAGATGCGGCGGTTATCTTGACGGCGCTGTTCTTCCAAAAAGGCGATACGGCGTTCGGGTTCTTCAATCTTCTTGGCAATATCTTCGACGCGCTGCTGGACGGCGGAAAGACTGGCGGCCATGCGATCGCGTTCGGCACGGGCGGCTCCAAGATCATCCTGCTGATGTTCGATGCGTTCCAACCGTTCATTAAGTTCGCGGATGGGGCGGGAGGTCATTTCACGGGCGAATTCATTGCGGCGCTCCGATTCGCGTTCGGCGGCAAGGCGCTTGGCCTCGATGCCCTCAATCATTTGGCGCATTTCCAGCCGCACCTGTTCCATCATTTCGGCATCGCGTTCTGCTGGAATAAATTGGGTGCGGGTGGTGACCAAATCATTTTCTAGCCCGTTGATTTGACGGGTGAGTTGTTCCATTGTTTCCTGTTGCAAGACCAAGCGTTCTTCGAGCTTGGCAATGATGTTTTTGTCGCGGCGGCGTTCTTCGTCCAGCCACTCAATCATCCGCATTGCTTGTTGAATATCCATACATCACGCCTCTACAACTAAATTTTGCTTTCCATCAGGACTGGCGTAAAACGCAAAAATTGAACGGCTATTATACCACCCCTTGCAACAGCCATTAGGTTTTCACCCGGCGTTAGCCCCACAGATTGGCAAGAAACTTCATTTTCTCGACGGTTTGGAACGATTCCCCACCTTCGTGATTGTTATAGTGCCAAACGCGGATTTGTTTGGGGCCAGCATAATGGTTATAGGCGGCATAGACGGTGCGTGGTGGGCAAATATCGTCCATCAAGGCAACCGAAAATAGGGCTTGAGTATGGGCACGGACGGCAAAATTGATCCCATCAAAATAGTTCAAGGTATGAAACACGGTCTCGATTTTTTCACGGTGGGTTTTGCAGAAACGGGTGATTTCGCCATAGGGATGGGTGTCGGTGATTTCAGTGGCTTTGCGATAATGGCATAGAAATGGCACATCCGGCATGGTGGCTTCGATGGTTGGTTCTAATCCGGCGACCGCCAACGCGATACCCCCGCCCTGACTGCCACCCGTGACCGCAATACGATCTTTGTTCACGGCAGGATGGCTGCGGGCCGCCTCAACAGCGCGGACGGCATCGGTAAATACGCGGCGATAGTAGTAGGTGTTGGGGTTCAAAATACCGCGTGTCATGAAGCCGGGGAAATGCGGATTGCTGCCATCCGGTTCAGGGTCGGGCGTATCCCCCTGTCGCCATGTTGTGCCCTGCCCGCGTGTATCCATGACAAAATGGGCATACCCCGCGCTGGCCCACAATAACCAATCAATCGGCAGGCCACGCCCACCGCCATACCCAATATATTCGACCACACAGGACAGTGGTTCGGTGCGCTGACGGGGCAGAATCAACCACCCTTTGATAGGCTGACCCCCATAGCCGTTATAGGTCACGTCAAATACTTCAACGGTGTGGAAGCCAGATTCGACAGGTTTAAACACTGTGTTGAGCGGAACTTTTCGGGCTTCGGCGAGCGTATTGGCCCAGAAGCTGTCAAAGTCGGGTGATTCATGGCGGGATGGAATATACTGTTGGAGTTCTTCAAGTGGTAGATCAACAAACATGAGCTTGTCTCCCCCCTGTGGAGATTAACTTTCATCTGATATGGGTAGTGTAATATACACCTCATCTTCTTGCACAATTACCGGAAAACTTTGGATGGGCAAGGTTTCAATCGCCTCCATTAATTCGCCAAATAAGCGGATGCGCGGGTTCTCGCTTTTGCTATATTCGGACATGGGCGGCGGCAAAATGGCTTCCCATTCGACCTCACCCGACTCCACCCGATAAGCCGCACCATGTAGGGCACACACAATTAGGCCATCGGTATATTCGCCGCGATGTAAAGGCGCTCCGGCATGACCACAGCGATTTTCCAGCGCATAGATGTTGGCCCAATGCCGCACGATAAAAATATCGGTATCTTCGACCCGATAGCAGCGCGGTTGATCGTGTTCCAGTTCTTCGACATGGCAGACCCGAACCAGTTTTCCCAAAATTGACCTCGCAGTGGATGACAAGCAGCGATATGCCCATTATTATAATGCCCATACTTTAACCCTAATTTATTGCGATTTGATAAACCGGAGCAAATGGTCGATTTTGGGAGTGTCCAATATGCCGAAAATTAGACGACGAATAATCGGTCAAATGATTGTTGCCGGAATGATGTTTATTATTGCCAATAATGCTTTTGCGTACCATCCTACTCTAGCAACTTTCAACAGTTCTTCCTCAATGCGGATGCAGGGTACTGATGGTGATTTTTCACCCAATTGGTCACCCGATGGCGAATGGATAACGTTTGGTTCTGACCGGGCCGGTAATTGGGATATATGGATTGTCAACGCCGATGGTTCACAAATGATCAATCTGACTGCGGATAGTACAGAAAATGAGTTCCTACCCAAATGGTCACCAGACGGTAAACGCATTGCTTTTGTTTCAACAAGTGGTTGTATAGGAAACGGCTGTACTGATTTATGGGTGATGAACTCCGATGGCACGAATGCGGCAAATTTTACCGAGACAATTGATGGTTCAGTTGGGTCAGCTGGTGGTGGAGATTATCAGTGGTCTCCAAGCAGTGATACATTATTTGTACCCTATTATCATAATAAAAAAACTCAATTATGGTTGATTAAATTGGATGGCACACACGAACTGGGTGATATACCTACTAGGAATATTAGTCTACCATCTTTGTCCGGCACTGGAAGCCAAATGGCATTTGTAGCAGATAACACGCTTTGGATAGCTGAATCGGATGGCTCCGAGCTTCACCAGATTGAGATGCTAAATGAGGATATTGAGAATGTTGCTTGGTCGCCGATAGACGATAACCTTTTGGCGGTGGTAACGAAGATAGATGAAAACTTCATCGTTGAAAAAGGTCTTATCTTGATTGATTTGAATACTGGCGAAATTATAGAATTATTAAATAAATATCGTTTGATAACCGAGATAAGTTGGTCTCCTGACGGGAATACTATAGCCTTTGTGGGCGGTGTTGAGGAATCGGATACGGCCAATATTAACCTCGTTCGCATTGTGCAACCCAATGCTATCAATTTAACAACGGAAAGTGATAGCTATAATCTTCAACCCGCTTGGTCACCTGATAGCAGCAAGATAGCATTCATTTCCACCACCTATGGGCCATTTAACATCTGGATCATGAATTCGGATGGCTCCGAGCCTTATAATCTCACAGAACAAGTATCGGCGGCGCAATAAACATGCCCAAGATTGGAATTGACGCCCGCCTGCTCTATTATCGGAAAGGCGGCATTTCAGAATATACCCGCCAATTGATTTTGGCCCTCGCGGAGTTGGATACGACTAGCGACTATGCCATCCTGCATAATTTTCGGGACGCCGGGAATTATGCGGTTGCGCCCAATTTCCACCGCGTGAATCTCTATACCCCCTGTCATCATCGCTTGGAACGCACGGTCCTGTCGCTAGAATTGGCCCGTCAGCGGTTGGATGTGCTGCATAGCCCGGATTTTATTCCGCCGCGTCGAGGGGCACGCCGCCATATCATCACGATTCACGACCTGCACTTTTTGCATTATCCGCAATTCCAGACCGCCGAAAGCCTGCGTTATTATCGTGACCAAATTCGTTGGGCCGTCCGCCACGCTGACCATATTTTTGCCCAGACCGAGACGACCAAACGCGAAATTGTCGAGATGCTAGATGTGCCGCCGGAAAAAATCACTGTGCATCTGTTGGGCGTCAATCCGAATTTTCGGGTTTTGCCCGAATCTGAAGTCCAAGCGACCCTTGCCCCCTATGATTTGCCGACTCAATATCTGTTGTTTGTCAGCACGATTGAGCCACGCAAAAACATTCCCGGTTTGCTGCGGGCCTATGCCCAATTACGCGCCACTCATCCCGATGTGCCGCCATTAGTCATCGGTGGTCAGCGGGGTTGGTTTGCCGAACAGGAATTGGCCCCGATTGCCGAACTCGGCCTAAGTGAGCATGTGCGGCTGTTTGAGGATGTACCTTTCGGGGTTTTGCCCGCCTTGTATAATGGGGCGCGTTTGTTGGTGATGCCGTCGTTTTATGAAGGCTTTGGAATTCCCGCCATTGAGGCGATGGCCTGTGGAACACCCGTTGTTGTGACCGAACGCGGCGCATTACCAGAGGTCGTTGGCGAACATGGTGTCTATGTCAATCCTGACGAGCCGGAAAGTATCATGCAGGGGATCACCCGGCTGATGGAAGATACCGCCCTCTATGACCGACTGCGCGAAAGCGGGTTGCGACATGCGGCTACTTTTGCTTGGCGGCGGACGGCGGAGATCGCATTTGATGTTTATCGGAAAGTAATCGAGTCATAAAATCGTAATGAAAAAATCAGCGCTGCTTGCTCTATTCCTTTGTTACTGCGCGATGTTGGGGTCGGTGTGGGTTGCCCATTCGGTGTTTGAAAAACTGCCCCATCTGGAAGATGAGATGGCCTATTTGTATCAGGCCAAGATTTTGGCGCGGGGCGATGCTTATGTGGATGTCCCACAGCCGCTGCGTTCGTATTGGCAGCCATTCGTGCTTTCGCAAGACGGCAAGTTCTTCGGCAAATATCCCCCCGGTTGGCCTTTGCTGCTGGCGGTGGGGGTCAAACTCAACATGACATGGGCGATTAACGCTTGGATTGGCATGTTAAGTGTGGCCCTGACCTATCGGCTGGCACGGGAGGTTTTTAATGAACAGACGGGGGTGGTCGCGGCGGCCTTATTGACGATTAGCCCAATTGCCTTGCTGATTAATGGCACGCTGATGGGCCACACCTCTGCCCAATTTTTCACCCTAGTGTTTTTATATGGGGCGTGGCGGGTGGAAAAAGGCCAACATGCTTTGGGATGGGCCGCAGCGAGTGGCATGGCTCTGGGGATGCTGGTTGCCAGCCGCCCCCTAACCGCTGCCGGGGTTGCCGTGCCATTGGTGGTCTATAGCAGCGTGCGGGTGCTGGTGGCGTTGATTCGGACGATTCAGCGTGCATGGTCAAAACGCAGATCCGGCAAAACAACGCCGCGTCAATGGCTCGCTGATGAAAATGGGCAACTGATCTGGTGGGCACGCCTAGTTATCCTCTATGTGCCTCTCATCGTTGCGACAGGAGCCGCGTATTGGGCGGTTGGTGAATTGGCACTGAAAAAAGGAGATGACCCGTTCTGGCCCAAGTGGCCCGTGTTGGCGATGGGTGGGGCAATTGGATTGGCAATCATGGCGTGGGTGGTCTTGCGCGAACCGCCTGCTGAACCCGAATTAAATCCACGCTGGCCTGTTCAATTTGGCAAAACGCTGCGTCCCCTGCTGATTCTGGCAGTGTTTACCGTGGTCTATGGCGCGTTATATCCGGCCTTTAATTATGCTGTGACGGGCGACCCAAAGAAAAATCTGTACGAACTTTGGTGGGGATATGACAAAATAGGCTTTGGCGAGGGACATGGGCGTAATGCAGGCGGGCATAGCTGGTACTGGGCCAAGTATTATTTACGTAAAGACACCGTTTGTTATAGCCGCGATTTGTTTGGGTGGGTGAAGCAGCCCGATAATCCGCCAGATTCGCCAACCGCCGTCAGCCGCAACGAGTGTATGGTAGACAAGGCCGGACTGAGTTGGGTGCTACTGCCACTGGGTCTATTTTTGGGCTGGCGGCGGCGTTGGATGTGGTTGATTGCGCTGACGGCGGGTTCGATCATTTTTGTGACAATGTTCTATTGGATTGGGGCGGGCGTCTATAGTGCCCGCTACTATTACGAGGCGACGGCGTTGCTGGCGATTATTTCAGCTATAGGCATTACAGGCCTCGCCGATATGCTCAAGGGGCTGCATCTGCGGAGCGGGGTCTATATGCTGGCGGTGCTGGCAATTGGTATGTCGTTGATTGGGTATACACCGGAGCGCCTCGATAAGCTCTATCGTTTTGGGATTATCGGCCAAGACCAGATTGAACGGGTGGATCGGCTGCGCGGGGATGATGAGCGGCCCGTACTGATTATTGCCTATTTGCCCGAAATACGAATGTGGCGGGAAGTGGGGGCATTGATGGCGATGACCAGCCCGTATCTCGATACTGAATATGTGCTGGCCCGTGACCCGGATGGCAGTTATACCGCTGGCCTGCTGGAGCGATTTAAAGATCGCCAAGTGGTGATTTATCGGGATGGCGTATTTGCACACTATGAACCATCACAGGGCGAGGCGGTGGGCAAAGTCGCGAACTAGCCATCAGTGGGTGAACGCTCCAATATCATAGAACGAACATTCTATTTCTGTGGGTTATATGAGTATAATTTGAATTCGTAACCATGGTTACGAATTTATACGCAATCGTCATATCTACGGACAAAAGTGTGGCCGTTAGGATACGGGAAAGTGTGATAGGGGTCGTGCGAAAGCCCTCGGCTTATTTGTCGTCAGTTTTTTCAGGACGGCGATTAGGAGGTGGCAGTTTTTGCACGGGTTTGGCGCGGGCAATGACATAATGGTCAAAGTCGCGGGCGACATAGGTGCTAGAAAATACGCTACGGGCCTCGTGGCGAACGTCATGGTCATGATTGCGGCGCGAAATATGGCTCAGAATCAGGGTTTTCACACCGGTGGCTTTGGCGAGTTCGGCGGCTTGAATCGCGGTCAGGTGGCCGACATCCTTTGCCAAATGGCGTTCATCTTCTAGATAGGTCGCCTCAATCACCAAACAATCGGCATCTTTGACATAGGGGCGCAGGCTTGCGGTATCGCCCACATCGCCAATTACGACCAACTTGGCCCCCGGCACAACCTCACCTAACACGTCATCGGGGGTAATGACCCGCCCATCGGCTAAGGTGATATTTTCGCCTTTGACCAATAACGCTCGTTGTGGGCCATTGGGGACGCCGAGTTCGGTGGCTTTTTCGGGGTTAAATTGGCGGTGGTCGTGCTGCTGAAACACAAAACCAAAACACCCCGGCCCACGATGAATGACCGGGACGGCGGTTACTTTCATATGTTTGTCTTCGACAATGACATCCCCCGCTTCAATTGCGATGAGATTGATCGGGATGGGTACAGGCGCACCCCGCACCACGATGTTAAAAATCAAATCATGCACCCGTTCAAGAGTTGCCATACCACCATAAATGTTGATGCCTTCGATGCCTTCTTCCCAGCGAATGAAGGTTGAAACCAAGCCACCCAAGCCTAAAATATGATCCAAATGGCTGTGCGTCAACAAAATATGATTGAGCCGCCGAAAACCGATGCCGCTTTTCAATATCTGCCGCTGTGTTCCTTCGCCACAGTCCACCAGAAAGCGATATTCGTTTGCCAAGACAATCAGCGCGGGCAAACCACGCTGAATACTGGGGGCGGAGGCGGATGTGCCGAGAAAGATGACTTCAAACATGCGTGCTTCAATCTTCTGTTCTGATCAGGATAGGCTGGCTAATTTGCAGATAATTGCCCCGCAGTTGATAGACCTCGGGGTTATAAATCGGCAGTTGATTGGTCGGGCGGCCTTCATATACCCCCAACGTCAGCAAGTATTCTTGTTCACGCAGGGTATCCGGCAAAATCAAATAACCGACTTGGATGACAATATCACGCGGGTGGAGTCGGTCGGTTTCGACACTGAAGCCGTTAATCTCGTTATAGGGGCTGGATTGAGGGGTGTCATGTAGCCGCACAAAAACGCCGATGTCGTCGGGTAATGGGCCATCTACGCGCCAATAGCTGACGACGGTCAGCACATCACCCGGTTTAAATTCGGGTTGGGTGGAAACTGGCTCAATCCCAATGAGGGTTAGGCTGTTGTTGAAACGGAACGGCAAGCGCACCGCCTCAAAGGTTTGGCCCGCTGTTCGGGGATAATATAGGGTATTCAAGGCGGTTAGTTGTCCACCCTTGTCGGCGAATGCCTGCTCCGCGTTCAACATCCACCCCATACCATCCGGCAGGCCGCTGTTATAGAGTGGTTTGGCAAGGCGTATCCATTCCAACAATGGCGCAGGCAAGGTATTACGCTGTTCGGTATCGACAAAAAGGAGGCGCATCGGTTGACCACCGGATGTCAGAATTAAATCGGTGTCGCAGTCGGCAACGCGGAACGGCACATTTTCGCGGTGCAGCATCCATTCCAATAAACGTGAATCGGACACTTTGGAATTGATTTGGGTGGCGCAGATGCTGATGGGTGGGCCATCAGCGTTATTTTCCAAATAATGGGCGATTTCCCCAAGATTGGTGTGGTAGGCGGCCTGCATGTCCTGACGTTCCGGCCAGTTGGTGAACAAGTTGTCGCGCAGGCGTAAGAAATTCGCACCAAAATCGAGCAGCATCAGCACGATAGCAAGATACACGACTGGCGCGGGCCATGCTAACCAGCCCTGCTGTTCTTTTAGGCGATGGAGGCTGGCGGGCAAATCGCTCTGTTTGATAATCCGGATGAGTTCAAAGACCCCTAACCCGATCATCATATATATTAGAGGTGAGGCGAACGAAAGCGCCCGATAGTCTGGCCCTTCATCTAGCCACAAATCAGGCAGCAGGCCCAGAACAAAAAAGATCAGCAGCAGGCCGTAATTGGGATGGCGGCGCAGGCGGAAAGCACTGTAGATGCCAAAAACCAAGACGACTGGCTCGATGAACGAGATTAGTGGCAAACCGGGGACGTTGTGGGCCGGATTTTTATCACCTGCCTCCAACCAGAAAAAGCCTAAAATGGTTCGGCCAATAGATTCGATCAGGGCAATAATGCTGGAGGGGCGCTCAGCGATAAAGATATAGGGCCCACTGTACGTCGGATTACGCAGCACCGAGATGAAATAGGGCAGGCCCAAAATTGTCGCCAGAATAATAGCATAGCTGCTGTTCCACCACAGGTATCGGGAGACGGGTTGGCGGGTGTAGCGTAAATAGAGGACAAAAAGGAAGATGCCGATGCCGGCCATTAGCCCGGTGTAGTGTTCATAGGCGGCGGCGGACATCGCAATCGCCAACACGGTATAGGGGGCGGTCTCTGGCGGCAAGGGGCGAACATGGCGGCCTAGATGGAAGGCTTTTAGGGCAGTGGCAAGCACGATGAGCATCATCAAGCCGGGTAGGGATGATTCAGTGACAGTACGGGCTGCGATAACGGGCCAAATCCCCGCCAACATTGCCAACAAAGCGATAAAGGCTACCCCACGACCAAAGAGGCGGCGGGCCACCGTAAAGGTTAGGGCCATCGTCAGCAAGGAGGCCATCAGCGGCACGAAGCGCATCACAAAAAAACCATCCCCGACGAGAATTTTGGTAGCCGCGATTAGAATTGGAAAGAATGATTCAGTTCCATAGGGGTTGGTATCGAAAAAGACTTGTAAGTTTCCAGTGCGGATGCTTTCAGCAAGGCGCAGGGTGGTAATTTCTTCGTCCGAAAAACCTAATGGAAGGGTGGCGATGTCCTGTGCCCGCAGCATAAAACCTGCAATCAGTAGCAGCGCGACTAGCAAGGTATCCCAACGTTTAGCCACGATACTCTACTCCTCCCTATTGGGCCGTTGCAATCGCGGTAAACACCAATACAATCGCACCGAGACCTGCCATACCCCACATTAACCGCACTTCCCGCGATAAGAGGGATTCGAGGTTATTGGGTTGGCCTTTACTTGCTAGCAAAATGGCCCGTTCGACGGCAGGAGCTAAGCTAAATTGGGTCAACAGCGTTAGCCCGATCATCGCGGCAAAAACGACGTGTTTGAGCAGCATGGCGAGACTCCATGTGTTCTCAAACGTCAAGAAGCCCTCATAGTTGGGGTCGCCGGACATTTGCACCAACCCTGTACCGACCAGCATGACCAAACTTAGATTTGCCATCGGGCGGAAACGGGTTTGAACCCCCAAGATTAGCTTGCGACGTTCATCTTGATTGGCGAGACTTCGGGCGGTTTCGGGCCAGACGAGGAATAGAATCATCGCAAGGCCACCAATCCAAACGACGGTAGCGATCAGATGGACAAAATAGGAAATGGCGAGAATGGTGTCTTTCATAATTGTTCGATGTTCAGCTCAAAGATTAAAATAGAATACTGTCAATAATTTCACCGTCAAACCATGTCGGGTCATCGGCTAAAAACCGCCGCACTTGAAGATAGCGTTCGTGCTGGGCGGGATGGTTGGCATTGGCAAGATAGGCTTCCCGACTTTCAAACATCACCACCAACATCACCTCATCCGGATTGCGATCCAATTGATAGACATGCACCGCGACAATGCCGGGAACCGAGATACTTTCTTGTTCGTGCAGGGTTTTTAAGGCGGCTTCACGCATCCCCGGTTTGATGCGGTAATGTCCGATTGTGCCATACATTTGATACCGGCCTCCTCGTAACTGCGATGTAGTAGCGCCTAGATTGTATCGCAAAATAAACAGGGACAGAGATTTTGGCCCTGTCCCCGTTGTGATTGCTTGAATCAGCGAATACTTATTGGGCCTGTGCGCGACCCCGGAAATCCATTGCTGCGATTTGTCCCCATGCCGGAGATAGGAAGTAGTTGGGGCGAATCAGCGAATAGGGCACATTGTCGTTGGTGGCGTTGAAGCTTTCTTCTGGCCCAAAATTGAGATTCCAGATGAAGGCCAAACGTACAAAGCCCCAACTCTCCATTAGCTGAATCGCTTCGACAAGGAATTGGCCGCTTTCGTCCAATGTGTTGTCGTTGGCAAATTCAAAATATTGGGGAAATTGACCCCCAAGGTCAGCGGTTGTGGCCCAGCCGAATTCGGTCACGCATAAGGGTACTGTGCTGCCCGCTGCGCTGATCTTGTTGGCATAAGTGGTCAGCGTGGTATAGAACGACCACGAGGGATGAGGGCTGTCAAATGGGCCTCGGAAGGTGGCGGCAGGGTCATTTGGCACTTGGTCATAGGGCACATTCGGGCCGATGTTATAGCCGTTGTGGTGCGCCCCATAACAGTCCGCTACATCCAGTACACCCGCTGCGATGAGTTCATCGGTATAGCGGAAATCGTCATGCACGGCTTCATTGTTGACACCTGTTGGGGAAAGCGCCCCACTGACCACCAGAATGTTGGGGTCGAGGAAGCGGATGGTGTTGGCTGCCACGCGCAGCATTTCAACGTATTCGGGCGCGTTGATGCCGTTAATGCTGGCCCATTCGCGGTCAATGTTCATTTCATTCCAGACTTCGATGGCGTGAATCTTGGCCGGATAACGCATAATCAACTGCGCGACAAAATCGGCAAATTTCTGGTTATCAGCGGGCGGGCCGTGTTTGGTCAGGTCAGCACCGGGTTGACGTGCCCATTCAGGAGCCGTTACAACACCGACCAAAACTTTCACGTTCTTTTCGGTTGCGGACTGGAAGAACACATCCAAATAGCTCCAGTCATAGACGCCTTCTTCGGGTTCGACAAATTCCCAACGCACCTGCAATTTAACCCAGTTCAGACGCAGTTGATTGGCGGCGGCATCTAGTGTGCCGGCCATCGAATTGCCATCTTTGCTGTAGGGAATCATTACCTGTGCGCCGAGGTCAAAACCTGTTTGTTGGGTGGCAGGAATGGTGGGGGCAAAGGTTGGTGTCGGGGTCACATCCTGTTGGGCAGGTTGGGCAGGCGGATTATTTTCCGTGCCACCGCTGACGGATGTGTCGCCCACCAGATCGGTTTCGCTGCCCTCAGAGGCCGCTGCCACTTCACTATCATCGGTTGTAGGTTCGACGGCTTCGGGTTGAACCGCATCATCGTTCGCGCTGACGTCGGTTTGGTCAACGGGTTCTTCGGCGACAGGGGCGGCTTCCTGATCGGATTGATTGGCGACTACGGCGACTGCATTGCTGTCAATCGGGTTATTGCCGTCTTTGCCGCCATTATCACCCAGAGTGCCCGTGCCGATATAAATGGCGATAAAGGTCGCTACACCCACCAAGAGGGTAACAGCCATCCAAACGGCCAGAAATCCCCGTAGTTGTCGTTGATGGGTGGGGTGCTGCATGTGCGTTACTGTGTTCATAGAAGTCCTTTCTCAGATGATTGCGATTATAAAAGGCAAACCCCCTCGATTATCCTAAGGGGGCAAATATCGGTTGAAGTTTAGCGGCCCGCCAAGCGATCACAGGCGGGGCATGAGCCATCGGGACGAATGAGGGCGTAACCCCCCATCGGGTCGTCACCAAATGTCCCGGTAAAGTCCATATTCCAGATGATGACCAACGGCACCTTGCCACTGCTACGCGCCAAACGAACGGCGTCCGCGACCCATTGGGCCTGCTGTGCGACGGTGGTGTTGGATGCCCATGAGAATGTCCCCGGTAGACCACCATAACCCTCGGGTGTCAAATATCCCAATTCGGTGAAACAGACGGGTTTGCGGATGGCGTTATAGTAGGTATTGACCATGCCATAGAAATAGCGTGTGTAGTAGCTGTCGCGGGGGTCACCACTGGTTTGGCGTGGGCTGACAATCCCCTCATTATAATGAGCGCCGACACAGTCCATATAACGGGCCGCACCCGCCGCCGCCATGCCTGCTACATAGGCGTTGTCATTCCAGACCCGTTCACGCCCGAAAGCGCCTTCAGCACCGGTTGGGGCCGGGGCGGCGCTAATGACGATGGTGCCGGGGTTGGTGCTCTTGATGGCGTTGTAGGCACGGGCCAGCAGTTGGGTATAACGACCCGGATCAATTTGTCCGGTGGGCCATTCGCGGTCAATGTTGGGTTCATTCCAAACTTCGATGGCGTCTGCACCCAAACCCGCTAATCCAGCTACAAACTTGGCATAGTCGTCAAAATAGGCATCCCCGCCATTGATGTCTGCCGGAAAGCCGACCACACCCAATAAAATGCGGAAACCTTTGGCATGGGCATCATTAATTGTGCCTGCCACTGAATTGGGGTCTTGTCCCCGTCCATAACGAATTTGTATTTTGGCCCATGTCATCCCGGCATAACGCATCAAATCCGGATGGGCGAAACCGGACACATGCGCTCCATAGGAGAACACACGCAGGTTGGCTGAACTATAGGCAGCGGCGGGTGCATTGACCGGGCCGGTGCTGGTCGTTGTAGAAGTGGTTGTGGCAGCGACTTCTGTGCCGGGGACAACCGCCAGAGCATTTTTATCACCTGAAACACGGACTAAGGTGGCAAATAACCAACCTGTTTGACCATTGTAGACGGCCTGCAACCAAGTGCCCGCACCGTTTCGTCCGGTTAACACGACGACGGTATTGGCACCCAGTCCGGTGATAACTCCGGCGCTGGTGCTTGGCCCATTGCGAAAATTGACGAGTCCGGTAGTTGTTCCGTTTAGTCCACCCGCAGGCGCTTCGGCAGGGGTGTTAGCAGGATTCGACGAGGTGTTGTTCGGTGTTGTTCCGCCACTTGTCGGGGCGACCCCATCAACCGTGAGGACGGGTAGATTTTCCATCACAAAGTCGGGAGCGAATCGCAAATAGTCGGAGAGCATCCATCCGGTGGGGCTACCACTTTCGGGTGCGCCATAGACCCAGATACCGCCATTGCCTTCTTGAGCTTCACGCCCGGTGATATTCACGATGGTATCGAGCGTGATTAATCCCAATGGCGAGGCATTAATGCCCGGACGCAGCCGCACAGCCAGCGAGTCAGTGGTGACGCGGGCCTGTACTGGGCCTTGGGCATGGGCAGCACGATTGGAATTAAACGAAACGGCAGAAAAAAGAAGAGTGGTAATGATCAAAAAGATGGTAATTGATAGTATGGTTCGTCGCATTAGTCCTCGACCCATTTACTTCATGCACAGCGTTAAAATTTGAGTGTGGTTAGAGTTGATTAACTCGGTCACAACGCGGCTGTAGTCTAGCATGAAGCAGGGAGGTGTCGCAATAGACCAACAAGCGCCGTCAGGTGAACGTTGGTTAGTTAATTCTGACCTTTGTGTGTTGGTGAAACCATAAAACCCGACTATAATTCTATGTGTAGCTTAATGTTTCTTGAATTTTCCTGAAATTGGTAAATGACCAAGTTGCCCGTTGTTGCGGGTAGTTTGTAAATGGCGGGAAGGTCTTATGAGTTCACCAGAACGCGATCCCATCCTCCGCAAAATTACCGTCATGATTGTTGATGACCATCCAGTTTGGCGGCGGGGTCTGCGGAGCGTATTATCGGACGATGAGCATTTAGAGGTCATTGCCGAGGGTGAAAACGGTGAGCAAGCCCTTGAACTGGCGCGTGAACTGCACCCTGATGTTATTTTGCTTGATGTTAATTTGCCGCAGATGAATGGCCTACAAATCGCCTCGCGCCTTAAGACCGAGCGTAATTCGGCTTGCGTGGTAATGTTAACTGGATATGATGATGAGGAACAGGCACTCCATGCACTGCGGGCAGGTTGTTCGGCCTATTGTTCAAAAGATATTGACCCGCTTTTGTTGATTGAGGTCATTCAAAAGGTGGTGCAAGGGTATTATATGGTCAAGGGCGAATATTATGACCTTGCGGGTATCCGTAAGTGGACAAACACCCGCATCGAAGCTACTACTGGCCCGTATACGATTGACCCACATGAGCATTTTGTGCCACTTAGCCCACGTGAAATGGAAATATTGCGCCATGTGACACAGGGCAAGACCAATAAACAAATTGCTGAGGTCTTGAAAATTAGCCAACAAACCGTGAAAAATCACGTCAGTTCGATCTTAACCAAGCTGTATGTGGAAGATCGGACACAAGCCGCAATCTATGCTATGCGGCGCGGGTGGGTGCGAATTGCGGATACCCCCAATACTCACGATAATGAAGATAGTAAGCATGACCATAACGGGAGATTTTAATGAGCGCTCAATCATTGCGGGATGAACTCATCGCCGAAATTCAGGCCGAATATGATGGCATCAAAATGCGAATGAAGGAAAATCAGGCCCTTGTTGACCAAAGTCAAGTTGAGGTGCAGCGCCTTCAGGAACGCAACGTCTCGGTGAACGCTCGACTGCGCCGGATTGAAGATGCCTTTGACACTGTACCCCGTCAAGATATTCGTGTGACGTATGAAGACGCGATTGACGCCAAAAGCCGCTTGTTGACGATGCGAGCACAGCTTGAAAAGTTGCAGGAGGGTCAGCAACAGCTTGAACAATCGAGCCAAATATTAGGCCGTCTGCTCGAAAAGCTAAAAAGCGCGGGCAATTTCGGATTGGGGGGTGGCTATATGCCCATGTCTGGGGCGGGTAACACTCCTAAACCTAGCCTCAGCCTTGATGGTCAAGCAATTGTGCGTATTGTCCAAGCTCAAGAGCAAGAGCGTCAGGTTCTGGCAAATAAATTGCACGACGGCCCCGCGCAATCTTTAACCAATTTCATCCTACAGGCTGAAGTATGCCAGCGTCTATTTGACCGTGACCCAGACCGCGCTAGTCAGGAATTGGTCAATTTGAAGGCCGCTGCCAGCCAGAGTTTCCAGAAGGTGCGCGATTTTATTTTCGATCTGCGCCCGATGATGTTGGACGACCTCGGCCTTATCCCGACCCTCCGCCGCTATGCTGAAAATTTTGAGCAGAAAAGCGAAACCAAGCTGCAATTTAATGTAGTGGGTGAAGAGCGACGCATGGCGAAACACACTGAAGTGATGATGTTCCGCAGCGTACAATCTCTTTTGTCCATTTGTCGTGACCAGTTAAATGCCAAAACCATCCGCGTGATGATTGACGTCGGCTCCGAAACGATCAAGGCAGTGGTTGAGGATGATGGACAGGGCTTTGATATCGAGTCTGTTTCTAATCCTTCGCTTGGCGATCCCAGAGTGCAGGGATTGAATGCGTTGGTAGAGCGCATCGAAGTGGTGGGCGGCAAGCTCGATATTTATAGTGAAGAGGGTTCAGGGAGTCGTTTTCAGTTGGTGCTGCCCGTCTTTGAGGACGAAGAACCAGATTTGGACTATAACTAGGCCGAGTGCTTTCGTTTGAGAATTACATCACAATAATTGATTTTGTGTGAATTTTCTAACGACGATAGGACTATAGGCCCGTTTGCATTATTTTATCTTCCAACTACACTAAGGGAAGGCAACTTTTAGTCAAAAATGTTCCTCCCCGGAAGGAGCAACTTACATGCGAGGTCGTGTTCTCATTTTAGTTGGTTTAGTTATTGTGCTGGGGGTTGTCCTCGCTGCCGTGTTGTTACTGGGCGGCGGAGGCGATGAAACTACGGACGAAACACCGGCGGCAGATAATACTACGCCCGGAACGCCGGGTCTTGATATCCCGACGCAGCGCCCCGGTGATACTCCCGCACCAGTACAAGAAAATGTTGAATTTGTTGTTATTGCGCTACAAGACCTACCCCGTGGTATTGAAATTACAGACGCGATGGTAGACGTGCGGGCATGGCCGCTTGGTTCTGCTCCCACCACTTCTTTTGTCGCTACCGAACAAGTTATAGGCAAGATTACCCGCACGGATATTCCGCGTGAATCACCGCTGGTGCAAGCACAGTTGGTGGAAAGTCTGGCGGATATTGCGGGTGAAGGGTCGGATTTGGCAACGCAGATTGAGCCGGGGCAAGTTGCTCTGGCAGTTCCGCTGGATGCCACTGGTCTTGGACAGGTGGCCTATGCCTTCCAACCGGGTGACCGGATTGATGTCATTATGTCGTACTTGTTCATTGATGTGGATGAAGAATTCCAAACCCGCTTACCCAATCAGATTACCATTGTGACACGGCTTGAAGACGGGTCAATTGGTTTCACTGATGCGCGTATCGGGCGTGCTGAACCCAGCCCCATCTTCCCTGAAGGTGTGGTTATTGGCCCCAGCGAACCCGTGCAGCGTCCGCGTTTGGTTACGCAGCGCACCATTCAGGATGCAACCGTGCTGCATGTCGGTTGGTTACCTGAAGATGGTAAGTTGTTCGGTGCTGAAGAAGCGACCCCCACTGCTCCGGCGGTGTTGGCCCCACCCCCAACAGCTGATCCTAATCAGGCGAATAATGCCAATACGGTGCTGACCGTTGTCCCCACCGAAACATCCTTTATTCCAGTCATTATGGTGGTCGCGGTGCCGCCGCAGGATGCCGTTGCTTTGACGTGGGCGGTGGATGCGGGGATTCCGATTACCTATGTTCTGCGCTCGGCGCAAGATCAGGGTGCGGCCTCAGTCCAGACTGAATCAGTCACACTAGAATATATGATTAATACCTATAACGTGCGTCAGGCTGAAAACCTGCCGTTTGCGATTGAGCCTGCCGTCACCGATATTCGTCGGCTGGATCTAAGTAGCCTGCGTACCTTCAGCGGTCTAAGCGACCCAGCGGTACTACAAGCAACCAATTAAGCCATAAGTATTGAGCATGAAATGAAGGTTGCCGTTTCTGCCAGTCATTGGTAGAGATGGCAACCGGTTTAAAGGAATTATTGATATGGGTAAGCCACAAGGTGGCATGGGTAAAAAAGATGTCATTCGTGTCATTCTGGTAGATGATATTCCAGAAGCCCGTGAAGGCTTGCGTAAATTGCTGGCCTTCGAGTCCGATATTGAAGTCGTGGGTTCTGGAAGCACGGGGCGCGAAGGGCTGGATTTGGCGATTCGTACCCAACCAGACATCATTTTGATGGACATCAATATGCCGGACATGGACGGCATCAATGCTACCGAGCAGATTAGCAAAGCCGTCCCGACAGCCGCTGTGGTGATGATGTCGGTTCATAAAGATTCGGCCTATCTGCGGCGGGCGATGCTGGCAGGGGCGCGTGACTTCCTTGAAAAACCAATTTCAGGCGAAGAACTTTACGCGACGATTCGCAAGGTTTATCAACTTAATGCGAATGTGCGGGAACAATACCGACAGGGTGGCCCGGCTGCTGCTGCTGAACGCGCTAAGGCAACCACAGGTGGAAGTTCGGCTAACAAACGCGCTGGACATGTTGTTGCGATCTACAGCCCTCAAGGTGGGGTTGGCAAGACCACCCTTGCGACAAACGTTGCCGCAGGCTTGATGCGTGAGGACACACGGGTTTTGTTGGTGGACTGCGATTTTGAATTTGGGGATTTGGCGGTGTTTTTATATCTCCAAAGTAACCTCAGCGTGATTGATCTGGCAAAAGCAGTTGAAGAACTTGACCCTGACCTTATCGAAAATGTATTGATGACCCATGCTAGTGGTTTGCGAGTGCTACTCAGCCCTGCTCACTTGGATGATGTTGATGAGACCAATATGCTCACCCCGGAAGTATTTGAGCGCATCATTCAGCAATTGGCGGGAAATTTTGACTTCACTATTTTAGATATGCGCGTTCGCCTAGACCGCTTGGCAGCGAGATTATTTGGGCTGGCTGACCGGATTGTGTTGGTGGGAACGCCGACGCTTCCGACGGTGAAAAGCTGCCGCCAAGTGTTAGAGGTATTTGATGGCGAGTTTGGGCCGGAAAAGACGATTTTTGTGATGAACCGCGTCACCGACCCGCGCGAAAAAGCCGGACTCCCGCTGGAAGATATTGAAAAGAGTCTGAAGCGCCGGATTGAAGCGCGTATCCCACTTGACGAAAAAACCATGATTGCAGCCGTTAATCAAGGCGTGCCTGTCATTGCCAAAGGACGTGGTAAATCACCCGCTAAAGAGATTGTTGAGCTGGCTGAATTAGTACGGAACTCGGTACAAGGGGATAATGACTCGCCCTCGATGCAAGTGACGGCCACCGCTAAACAAGAACGTTCCCGTTTTGGACGGCGTTCGGGCTGATATGATGACAAGTTGATAGGTCGCCCGTTTCAGAAGTTTGAGTTGGATGAGGAGCATTTTCTATGTCGTTACTACGCAAAATTGAAAAAGGTGGCGGTACGCCCGGTGCCCCCGGCGATGGTGGCCCACCCAATGACACCTCACGTTTGGACGAGATGCGCGTTCGTCGCCAACCCGTCCCTCAACAGGCTCAAGGCGCGTCCAGCTATAAAGATCTAAAATCGCGCGTCCAGAAAAAGCTATTGAGTGAAATTGACCCCTCAATGGACCCTCACTCGCCTGAGGTGCGTATCACAATTGAAGAACTTTTTACGACAATTCTGGCTGAAGAAGGTATCGTCCTAAGCCGCGCCGATAAACAAAAACTATTCGATGCCATCCTTGCAGAAATCTTGGGCTACGGCCCGATTGAACCCCTCTTGGCGGATGAATCCATTACCGAAATTATGGTGAATGGCCCCAAGAATATCTATATCGAACGTAAAGGGACTGTTGCACGGGTGAATGTCACGTTTGAAAGTGACGAACATGTGAAGCGCGTGATTGACCGTATTGTGTCACCGCTGGGCCGCCGTGTTGACGAATCGCACCCTTATGAAGACGCCCGTTTGAAAGACGGCTCCCGTGTGAATGTGATTATCCCCCCACTGGCGCTGAATGGCCCGACCATTACCATTCGTAAATTCTCCAAGTCCCCCCTACAGGTGGAAGACTTGGTTCGTTATGGCTCCATGACCCCCGAAATTGCTGAATTCCTGCGGGCGTGCGTAATTGCCGCCTTGAATGTGGTGGTGTCGGGCGGTACGGGTTCTGGTAAAACGACATTGTTGAACGTGTTGTCTGGTTTTATTCCAAACGATGAACGTATCATCACCGTCGAAAACGCCGCTGAATTGCAGCTTCGTCAGGAACACGTCGTCACGTTGGAATCTCGCCCTGCCAATATTGAAGGTAAAGGCGCAGTCTCGATTCAGGACTTGGTTGTTAACACCCTCCGTATGCGCCCTGACCGCATTATCGTTGGGGAATGTCGTTCGGGTGAGGCGCTGGACATGCTTCAGGCGATGAATACGGGTCACGAAGGTTCCATGACTACCGCCCACGCCAATACCCCACGCGACTGCCTATCTCGTCTCGAAGTGATGTGCCTGATGTCTGGTATGGACTTGCCGGTGCGGGCTATTCGTGAACAGGTGTCTTCCGCCATTGACCTGATTATTCAACAGAGCCGTATGCGTGACGGTACTCGTAAGATTACCAATATCACGGAAGTGCAAGGCATGGAAGGTGACATCATCACCATGTCGGACATTTTTGTGTTTGAACAGACAGGTATTGAAGCGGGTAAGGTCATTGGGCGCATTCGACCAACGGGTATCCGGCCCAAATTTATTGACCGTATCGAGGCTGCTGGTATCCACTTACCGCCATCGGTCTTTGGTATCGGTTCCTCCCGCTACTAACTAGCTATAACTGAAACCGGGGTGAGTTCGAAAGCTCATCCCGGTGTGAAAAAGTTTTTGGAGGAGATTGGTAATGGAATTTGTCATTATTGGAGTGTTCGCGGTCATTGCCCTATTGGTGCTAGGGTTTGGGGTTGCCAGCCTACGTCGAGAACGGCAAGTTAAACTTGATGAGCGATTGGGACGCTATACAACTGACTATGGTGTCTTGCTGGCTGATCTCGAAGAAGAAGAAAAACAGGCCAAAGAACAACGGGCCATTACCCAAGTTCTTGATAAGGCTATTGAGGGTCGTGATTTTGCCAAGAACTGGAAAGATCAATTGGCCCGTGCCGACCTTAAGATTACCCCCGGTGAATATGCAGCGTCGCACGTGCTTTCGATTATTGCCAGCTTTCTGGTTGGCTTCCTCATCATTTTTAGCGGCAATATTGTGCTTGCCGGGGTTGCTGGCGCAGCAGGATTCTTTTGGCCGCGTATCTATGTTGGGATGCGTAAGGGGAAACGACTGCGCAATTTTGAAGGTCAACTGCCCGATACTTTGGGTATGTGGGTTAATGGTCTCCGTTCAGGGTATTCGGTGTTGCAGGCCATGGAAGCGATTGCCCAAGAAGCACCTGAACCGACGGCGATGGAATTTCGGCGCGTTGTCCAAGAAATGCAATTGGGTGTGAGCCGATCCGATGCGTTTGATCACTTACTTACCCGTATGCTCAGTGATGACCTTGACCTTGTGATTACCGCTGTGAATATTCAGCAGGAAGTCGGCGGTAACTTAGCCGAAATCCTCGACATCATTAGCCATACCATCCGCGAGCGCATCAAACTAAAAGGTGAGGTTCGCGTGTTGACCGCACAAGGACGTATGACGGGTTATGTCATTGGTGGTTTGCCCGTTATATTGTCGATTTTTCTCTATACGGTCAATGAAGAATATATGGGCCGTCTGTTCAGAAATCGTATGTGTGGTTGGCCTATGCTGTGCTGCGGTACCGGGATGATCTCACTAGGCACTGCTGCCATTCAGAAAATCGTTGATATTGAGATTTAGTATATCGTCTCATCCATGTAAGTAAGGAAGCCGCTGAGATGATTGGGATAATTGTACTGCTGTTGTTAGGCGCAGGTTTGTTGGTTGGTCTCTATATTGCTGGACGCAATCAAGAGGAAGGTGATCCTTTGATGCGTCGTCTGCAAGAATATGGAGATCGTGAACTTCCAGCTTCACTTGAAGAATTGGAAATGTCCCTTAGCCGTAAAGAGCGTATCGTCGTTCCGGCTTTTAATGCACTGGCTGGGGTTTTAGGGAATTTTGCACCGGATCAACAGATTCAACTGATTCAGCAAAAACTGGATCGGGCAGGCAAAACCGAAACCGACCCTTCGATGTTTTTCGCCCAACGTATTGTCTTTACGATTATTTTGGGCGTAGCAGGCTTTGTGTTGTTTTTCATGCTGACCGATTGGCCCATTATTCGGGCAATTATCGGTACAGTCGTTTTTACCCTGTTAGGCTATTTCCTGCCGATGTTGCAACTGTCTAGCCAGATCAAGAAACGTCAGGATGGGATCGTTAAAGCCCTGCCAGACGCGCTTGACCTGATGACCATCTGCGTGGAAGCCGGCCTTAGCTTCGATATGGCGATGGGCAAGGTGTATGAGAAGTGGGACAGCGACCTTGCACAGGCTTTCGGACGGGTACTGCAAGAAATCCAGTTGGGCAAGCTCCGCCGCGAGGCACTCCGCGATATGTCGGAACGTTTGGATGTCCCCGACCTGACGACCTTTGCCGCCGCGATTATTCAGGCTGACCAATTGGGTGTGAGCATTGGGAAGATTTTGCGCGTGCAAGCTGACCAGATGCGCGTTAAACGCCGTCAGCGTGCCCAAGAAAAAGCCCAACAAGCGCCCGTTAAAATGATTATTCCGATGGTATTCCTCATCTTCCCCAGTATCTGGATCGTGTTGATGGGGCCGTCGGTGATTTTCTTAATCGAACAGGGGATTGTCGGCGGATTGTAAGGTTATGACAGAATCCGACCTACAATTGGATAGAACATTCACAGACTCGCCTCATGGGGCGAGTTTTGCCTTTTATTCAGGGGGTATCAAACACATGCTGCGTGCCCTATGGACAACTGCGCTCGAAGTGATTTTTCCTTCGGTATGTGTTGGCTGTGACCGAGTAGGGGTGCTGCTGTGTGAACACTGTATCGAGGCTATTGAAGAACCTCCGCTGCCCCCTTCCCCGTCGGGTGAGATAGCGGATTTTGTAGCAGTCGGGGCGCATACCACCGCGTTACGTGAGGCCATCCATGCCCTCAAATATGAAGGTGAACGGCGCATGGGGGAAGCGTTGGCACGCCTGTTGGCTGAAAAGGTGTTGGAAAAAACATGGCAAATTGACATCATAATTCCTGTGCCTTTGCACTCGCTACGATTGGCCGAACGGGGGTATAATCAAGCTAACGAAATCGCAAAAACACTTGCGATTGAAATCGGAAGCTCTTTAGCTTCTGATGCCCTTAATAAAGTGCGTGCAACAACATCACAGGTTGAGCTTTCCGCAGTGGATCGCCAGCGCAACATAGAAGGGGCTTTTAAAGTGGCTGAATCCTATCAGCAAGACCTCCACGACAAAACAATTCTCCTTGTAGATGACGTCTGTACAACTGGCTCAACTTTGATGGAATGCGCTGCTGCATTACGGGATGCTGGCGTGGCAAGGGTTTATGTCGCGACCATTACCCGGGCCAGATCTACTTCAGCAGATTCACGTTCAGGGAAAGTTTCCTGAAGATTTCCTTCTTTACCCATATTGCAAAGGAGTCGCATGATGGAGATTAAAGTTCATACCAGAGGTCTAAACTATGGCCCGAAATTGGAGGAACACGTCAACAAAAAATTAGATCGTCTGGGGCGCTATCTGCCGAATATCATGACTGCCGACTTGGAACTTTCGAGTGAAGGGCGAAGCAATCAACCCGTCGTCCAATTGACCATTCGGAATAAGCGGGGGATGATTTTCCGTGCGGAGGATAAAAAGCAGCAGGACATGTTTTCTGCCGTAGATGCGGTGGTAGATAAGATGTCGCGCCAAATTCGCCAATATAAGACCAAACAACGCCGTAAGGGTAAGGAGCGTTGGAGCGAAGCGGTTGACCCCGAATTGATTGAAATTCCGTTTGACGAAGCTGAGGCGGAAGCTGCTGAAGAGATTGCTGAAACCAAGATCATCCGTCGCAAAGATATTGTTCTAGCCCCGATGAATGAAGATGAGGCCGTTGAACAACTGGAATTGTTGGGCCATGACTTTTTCGTTTTCTTCAATGGGGATACGGGCCATGTGTGTGTAGTCTACAAACGCCAAGACGGGAACTTTGGGGTCTTAAACACCCAGACCTCATAAGAATTTGATTCTAAGCCGTCCATCATAAGTTGACAGGCGGGGTGGGGTATGATACTCTGCCCCGCATTTGCTTTCTACCAGATTGACCATCTATGCTTAAACTTGACCATAAAGAATACAAACGCCCTCTCATCATTACCGCTCACCCCGACGACTTGGAGGGTTTTGTGGGTGGCTTAAGTTACCTGCTGGCCCATAACGTTGTATCGGTGGTGTTTGCGGGGGGTGATCGAGGTGTCTGGGACAGCACCTATGAGCGTATGCCCAGCGAAGAATATCTCGAAATTCGTAAGGCCGAATCCAATTTAGGCGGTAAGCTGTTGGGCCTAAGCGAGATTATTTACATGGGCTATCGTGACCGTGATATTCTAGTGAACGATACGACCATTCAGCAGGTGCTGGATCATCTTAGAAACTATCAGCCGGATGTTGTCATCTCCTTTGAATATTTTCATTTTTCCACCCCCTATCCGCACCCTGATCATATCGCGGTTGCTCAGATTGTACGGAACGCCATTGCCCGATATGAGTTGAACCACACCCTCGATTATTATGTCTGCTCAACGCTTTTCCCTAACCGATTTGTGGATGTTTCGGCAGTACGACGCATCAAACTGGATGCGTTGGCTTGTCATGCGACCCAAAAAGGACTTAATGCCATTATCTTCCCGTTTTTTGAACGGATGCTGTCAAAACTGTGGGGGATTTATATTGGGGCAGATTACGCCGAAGCCTATCGAAAAGTCCATATCCCCAAAATGCAAAAGCGTCTGGGGATACAAACAGAAACCAGCACCGAAACGACCTAGACCTTGCGGATATAGTGCAAGACCGGATCGCGGCTCATTTTGGTGAGCATGTGAGCAATGCGTGTCGGCTTAAATTTGCGAAGAAGGTGCAGTTTGAGGGGTGTGGGTAGTTTCACCATACTGACCTGCGTAAAGTTGTACTGCCGTGCCAAGTAGCCAATTACCGGATTTTTCGTGACGACATAGAGGTTATAGGCGGCGTTGATGGCAAACATCTCATCAATCATCATACGCGCCACGCCTCGTTCGCGTGCCGTCTCGATAATGTACAACGGGCCGATTTCGCGCCATACCGGATTAACAAATTGCCATGCACCGAAGCCGAGCAGACTATCACCATCGTATAAAAAGCGAATGGTGCCACCGGCGGTATGCTGCTCAATTTCTTGGTGGGAGACTTCACCAATAAACTTGGTGTTTTTGATTTCTTCTAATACGGGTTCAATTTCAGCGGCATTTTGCAGGGTGGGGAGCATTTGGACGCCTTCCATTATGCGACCACCTCCACTTCTTTCAAACGTGCGCTAATTTGTCCGGCTGAGGCCATTTGAATGCACCCTTCTATGATGGCATAGGCACCAATATACAGAATAAACGCGATTTCGTCGCCAAACGGGGTGATGATTAGGCCCAACCCGATTAAGATGCTGCCGATAGCAGAAATAAGCGTGATCCGCCCACCTTCGATAGGGGATTCGATTTCGAGGAAACTGATAAACTCTAATATTCCCCGGAAAATCACAGCGAAAGCAAACAAGAAGGCCACCAGTTTGAAGGTGGAATAGCCATTATAAAGCGCGACTGCTCCTAAGATGATTTCGAAAACCCCACGCGACAATGCGATTTGCCACAGCCGCCATGTCGCATTGCTAAACGCCGCCTCGGTGACGACCTTTAGCCCATCGAGCATGAGGCCGATGGACACGACATAAACCGCCACTGATGCGGCAAGGAGGGGATTGAGCATCGCCGTGACGCCAAACAGCACGGCTAGAAAGCCACGTACGGTGATAAACCACCATGTGGTTGTATACGTTTCGCTTAGACTCAAAAAGTACAGCATAATGCCCTTGATAAAGATGATAAATGCATCCCTGAAACGAAATATTTCAGGGAATAGTTCCCTTGTTAACGATTTACACGCGGGTCATCTGGTGCGACTTGGAATTGGGCAGGCCATGGGATGTAGCGGCTGACAAACTCTTCCTTTTCGACCAGAATGTTGCCGTCGGCGTCCTTGATGGTACGATAAACATAAACATCCGAACCCGAAACGGCATAATCTACTTGAATCGCTTGTCCGCGCTGTAGACCCGGTGTTCCGCGATAAATGGTTGGCCCCGGCGGAGTGACATTCCGTACATAGGGGCCTTCTTTGGTCACTTTTCGTCCAACACTGGTGCTGTAAAACTTAAATTGGATGCTGGCATTCGCCGGACGCACATAAACTTCCAATAACAGGTGATAATCAGTGTCGTTTTCAAATTTGAAGTCCACAATTGGTGAAAAGACGGTCGCATCCATGCCCGGCCCTTCGCCTGTTTCATAATAAGCTACACGATAGCCGTGTGGATACCGTTCTACAATCGGGAAGCCGCCATAAAAAGCCGCTTGGAACAGGGTTGAGGAAACTTGGCAAACCCCACCCCCAACGCCCGTGATGGTTTGATCGCCGACAATTACAAGGCCTGTTTCAAAGCCTTCTTCCTCACTCACATCGCCCAGATATTGATTAAATGAAAAGACGGTGTGTGGCGGGATGACAATGCCATGAAAACGTGCAGCGGCGACTTCGATATTGGTGCGGCGGTTGGCGGTGCTGCCGACAAAATAGGTCGTTGCGGTGGTGATTTGTTCCGTAATGCCCAATTCCTGCGCGGTCATGGTGTCCCGCACAGCAGGTAAAACGGTCTGGAATACCAGCGGCACGGTTCGGTCGGTATTGGAAAAAACGGCCCGCTCAAATTGGGGCAGCGTGTTGGCTGTATCCAACTGGCGGCCATTTTGACTCTCTTGGATGACTTCTAATTGCTTGGTTTCATCATCAAAAGTAAAACGCGCATCAAGTGGGGCTGTCCGCAGTTCGGGCGCGATTTGCTCTAGGAATCCTGCAACCGCATCGGTGGTGACATTGACCTCATAATGCGAGGTGCCATCCCCATTGGCGACTTTTTCAATCCGCAGCATATTTTCAATATCTTCGGGTTTCGCTGTCCAAGGGCCGGCGGTTGTGCCTTCTTCGGGACTGATGAAGAAAGTCACTCCACGAGCGTCCAGCGCAATATTAACCAGCGCGGCGGCGTCACTGGCATCCCAAACTTCGGGGGCTTGTTCGACGACCACCAAATTGATTTCACTGCGGCTGCTCAAACGCATAATTTCTTGCTGCAAGAGGGCCAGCGTTGCGGCGACATCTACCACCCGCCCGACCTGACTGGTGGTGGCGACAGCTTGGCGATTTTGAATGGTAAGGGTGGCATCCTGTACCGGGCGATTGACAAAATCATTGGAGACCTGTGCCAGAATTCGCTCGGCCTCGCTCTGGTTATAGGTGATGACCGGAGCTAATGGATAGCCTTCGCGCCATACGTCCCACTGGTCAAACAGGTTACGTAATCCGCTGCGACTGCGCCCGACACTGTAAGCCTCATTGACCGTCGCTTCAATATTCATCGTCACGCCGAGTTCGCTGGCGGTGTATTCCCATGTTTGGTCGCCATCTCGAAAAACAAAGGTCGCGTCTTCGGGGTAAGTGAAACGGTTGGCAAGGGCCGCCCGTGCTTCATCTTTGGTCATGCCTGCCAAATTTAGCCCAAAAATTGTGGAGACGCCGGGGTAGATGCGGTCTTGATAGGTAAATTGATAACCTGCGATGCCAGCGACCAAGAGGAAAAATAGCAGGACGAGACCCGTCACCACCAACATAGGCAGGCGAATCATCCAAGGGTTCATACTGTCATCGTAGACAACCCGACGCGGCGGAGAATAGTATCGTTGTGGGCCACTGGTCATTGGACAGTTTTCTCACCTGACTAATAAATCCCCAAAGAAGCATGTTAAATCCTAGCATTTTTGACGGCAATCAGCAACTTTTTTCACTGATAGCCGCTCGATTGTATGGGGATTGTAACTTAACGTGCGTTTGGCAGACGATAGGGCGACTCACGCTAGACTTGCCCCACACCTATCATTACAATGTTGCCGACCAATGATTCAATATAGGGTTTAAACATGCGGCGATTTCAAGCAGTAATTGTATTGTTAACGGTTCTAGCAGGAGTAACGGCGGTTTTAATTGCGCGTCCAGCTAATGCTCAAGATGCTTCAAGCAATGTTTTTATCATCGTTGAACCCAGTGAAGAAATTCAAGAAGGCCGTTCGGCGCTGTTGCGAGTCCAGATTTTAGACGGGTCGCATCCCAAAGAGGTGCAGGCCACATTTCTAGGGCGTGTCATCTATCTCTATCCCAGTGTGGATGGTGATTGGGTCGGCTTTCTGGGGATAGATATGGATGCCCCAACTGGCACGCAGTCTATTGATATTTTTTATACCGCTGATAATGGCTCACAACAGTCTTTCCGCAAGGACATTGCCATTATGTGGGGCGCGTTTCTGTATCAAGATATTCCCCTTCCCTATAACCTTGAGCCACTGCTTGACCCAGATATCAACCGCCAAGAAGAAGAAACACTGCTTCGGGTGATGAATCGCACTACACCTGAAAAATTCTTCACCAACTTTATTAACCCGGTTCGTGATATTGAAATCTCCGAATTTGGCGGCATCCGCAATTACAATAGTGGGGTCTATACTGGACGCCATACTGGAACGGATTATTTAGCCACAACAGGCGATCCGATTGCTGCTTCTGCCGATGGCCGTGTAATTTTTACCGAACGCCTGCCCATTCATGGCAATCACATCGTGATAGATCATGGCTGGGGTATTCTGACCGCCTATTCGCATCTGAGCGATATTCAGGTTGTGCCCGGCCAATTGGTGCGTCAAGGGCAGATTATTGGGCTGGTTGGGGCGACAGGGCGTGTACAGGGCGCACATCTGCATTTTGAGGTGATGGTCAATGGCGTTTGGGTGGATCCGCCCCAATTTTTGACTCTTAATATTCCGGCGAGTTTGCCGAATCCCTAAAGTTTGAACCTTCGAACCAATCATTTCGCCTGTCGCATTCCAATACTAGAACATTGTATAGTTGTGTGAGAGGCGATTTTTGATTTAGACGAAACGAATATGATAAATTGCTGTGATGGACGAACCACTCTTTAATCCTGAAGAAAATCTTGCGCCCCATAGTCAAGAAGCCGAAGAAGCGTTGCTAGGGGCGATTCTTATTAATAATGATGCGCTGTTTGAAGTGGCATCGTTTTTGCGTGCCGATGATTTTTTCTTCCTGCGTAATCAATATGTCTGGGAAGCGATGATGCGGCTGCAAGAGCGTAACGAGGTCATTGACAGCCTGACGCTGATTGAAGAACTACGTAATCAAAGCCGTCTTGATTCCATTGGTAGCGGTTCTTATATCACTTATCTACTCAGCAATTCGGCCACTGCCATGAATGCGGAAATTTATGGTCGCATTGTGGAACGCACCGCGACCCGCCGCCGATTGTTGAAGGCATCCACCGAGATCGCGCAATTGGCAAAAAGCGAAGACATGGATGTGAATGAGGTCATCGAACGCGCCGAAGCCAATCTCTTTAGTGTGACGGAGCGCCGTTTAAAACGCGAAGTCACCATCATTCAAGATGTCTTGGCTGAGTATTATGACCGGATCGAGTATCTTTATCGTACCCGCGACAAACAATCGGGTGTTCCGACTGGATTTATTGACCTTGACCGCCTATTGGGTGGCCTGCAAAAAAGCGACCTACTAATCTTGGCGGCACGTCCCGGTATGGGTAAAACCAGCTTCGGCCTGAATATCGCACGGAATGCGGCACGGGTCGGGGGACGGGTAGCCGTTTTTAGCTTGGAAATGAGTAACGAGCAGCTTGTCCAGCGGTTTATCGCCAGCGAATCCGGCATAGATAGCCAAAAACTACGGCTCGGCGATTTGGATGACCGGGAGTGGGGGCTTTTTACCCAATCGGCGGCTCGACTGAGTGAACTGCCTATATTTTTGGATGACACGGTAGCGATTACCCCCATCCAACTGCGAACGAAATGCCGTCGCCTTAAACGCGAATTTGACATTAATCTGGTGATTGTGGACTACCTGCAATTGATGAATGGCAAACAGGGGGATCGCAATCAAAACCGCGAACAAGAAATTAGCTATATTTCGCAGTCGCTTAAAGAGTTGGCGCGTGAACTGAGCCTGCCGGTTTTGGCGTTGGGGCAACTCAATCGTGCCGTTGAACAGCGGGCCGACAAAAGGCCGCAGTTATCGGATTTACGCGAATCGGGATGTCTGTCAGGCGAAACTTTGATTTCATTGGCTGACACGGGCGAAGTTCTGCCAATTCGGGCTTTGGTTGGACGTACTGGTTTCAATATTTGGGCACTGAATCAAGATACCGTGAAACTGGAAAAAGCCTCTGTCAGTCGCGCTTTTTCAACCGGAGTAAAACCTGTTTATCGTCTGACTACTCAATTGGGACGGACAGTTCTTGCCACAGGTAATCATAAATTTCTCACGATTCATGGGTGGCGACGTTTGGATGAGCTTCAAGCCGGGGATTATCTGGCCCTACCGCGAACATTGCCCAGCCCCGATTCCCAAACGATGACCAATGCTGAATTGGCTTTGCTTGGTCATTTGATCGGCGATGGTTGTATCTTGCCGGGGCAATCAATACATTACACCACCCGTGAAATAGACCTTGCAGAGAAAGTGGCGGATTTGGGACTAGAGGTTTTCGGTGGCAAGGTAAACCCGCGCATTCAAAAAGACCACACATGGTATCAGGTGTATTTACCCACCACTCTTAAACCGAGCCGACGTACTCACAGTCCGTTAGTTATGTGGCTGACCGATTTAGGGATTTGGGGATTACGCTCTCACGAAAAATACGTTCCATACAAGGTATTTCAGCAACCTGCTGAGGCAATTGCCCTGTTCTTGCGTCATTTGTGGGCAACGGATGGCTGCATAAAACTTGTCGCGGGTAAAAACCACCGGCCTATTGCGTATTATGCTTCAAGCAGTGAACGACTCGCGACCGACGTTCAATCCCTGCTGGTCCGGAATGCTATCAATGCACGGTTAAAGCGTATTCCGCAGGGCGACAAGGGTCGTGACCAGTTCCATGTCATCGTAACTGGCAAAATAGATATGTCGGTTTTTATTGAGAGAATTGGGGCAGTGGGCCAATATAAGACCCAGTCTTTGCAGCAGATTCAGCAACATCTAGATACGCATGTTGCCAATACCAATCGAGACATCATTCCGTTTGACATATGGCGGATGTACGTTGTACCAGCAATGCAAGCCTCTGGAATGACAATTCGACAGATGCACAGTGCGATAGATGTAGCCCATTGTGGGACAACCCTTTACAAACAAAATGTTAGCCGCGTAAGGGCTGCCCGTGTTGCGAATATCGTACAATCAAAACCATTGTCTGCCTTAGCTGAGAGCGATATCTATTGGGATTCCATTCAGTCTATCGAGGTGGATGGTGAGGAAGAAGTTTTTGACCTGACCGTACCCAGACACCATAATTTTGTGGCGAATAACATTATCGTACACAACTCCATCGAGCAGAACAGCGACGTGGTGATGTTTATTTATCGAGACGATGTATATAACGAAAATTCGGAAGCCCCCAATCAGGCCGAAATTATTGTGGCGAAACATCGTAATGGCCCAACTGGGACGGTCTCACTCTATTTTGACAAGCGGCTCACGCAGTTCCGTGACTTGATGAAACAATCCATTGACTTGACGAATTATTAACCCGTTGTTTCAATGCAGCCGGCCCTACTTTCTCACGCTGGCTCGAACTACAATGTCCGTAATGGCAAGCAAAAAGCATTAGGATACCGATTATGCAGGGATTTAATGGTTTTCCGAAGAAGGCAAAATTCATCGGACTGCCAGAGCCGTTTTTTACCGAACTGCTGCCGATGATTGACCATCTCGCGGAACTCAAGGTCACGCTCTATTGTCTTTGGGCCATTCAGCAGCAAGAAGGCAAATTTAGATACCTGCGATTTTCGGCAATGCTGGCGGATGAACTTTTTATGGCAGGTTTGGCGACCAAGACGGCTGAACGCGAGGCAATTTTGCGGGATGCCCTTGAACACGCCGTGATACGCGGTACATTGTTTCATGTGACGATTAATCTGGCCTCGACACAGGAGGAAATCTATTTCGTGAATACTCCTGATGGGCAAGCGGCGCTAAACGCCTTAGAAAAAGGATCATGGGTGCCGGGTGATACTTCACGGCCTGTACAGTTGATTACGGAACGGCCACTGATTTTTAAGCTCTATGAGCAGAACATTGGCAATATCACACCGATGATGCGTGATCGGCTATTGGATGCTGAACGGGAATATCCTGAAGACTGGATTGAAGAAGCGATTCGGATTGCGGTTGAGCAAAATAAGCGCAGTTGGAGCTATATTCAGGCGATTCTTGATCGTTGGATGAGGGACGGGAAGGGGACAGGTAAAAATGGGTTCTCTCGGTGATTACCTTGATAAGTTCAACAGTGTTTGGGATAAACTAACCCCTGAAAGCCCTGAACCGCCGCAGGATGTTTGCCCTATCTGTGGTGGATTGGGCATTGTCACCAAAGACGTACCTGTTGGCGATCCTGATTTTGGGAAGGCTTTTGTGTGCACATGCCGACAAGAAGCTGTCGCCGTGCGCAAATCCAATCACCTGCGCAACATCAGCAATCTGGGACACTATCGCCACCTCAGTTTTGATAACTTTGCCACGACAGGCGAATCGCTCAATGACATACAATCGGTCATGTTGCGAACCAGCATTGATGCAGCCTATCGGTATGCCAATGGCCCGGAGGGATGGTTATTTCTGATGGGTGGCTATGGGTGCGGCAAAACGCATCTGGCAGCCGCTATTGGAAATCAACGTTTGTTGTACAATCAGCCCGTCATTTTCTTGACCGTGCCTGATTTGCTCGATCATCTGCGAACTAGCTTTGGCCCAAATTCTGAACAGGGCTATGATGAAATGTTCGAGCAGTTGCGTGATGCCCCCCTGCTGATCTTGGATGATTTGGGGTCAGAAAGCCAAACGGCATGGGCAAATGAAAAACTCTATCAACTCTTTAATCATCGTTATACCCGTCGGTTACCCACCGTCATCACGACCAATTGCGAAATTGAGCAGATCGATCCGCGTATCGCCAGCCGCTTGGTAGACCGTAATCTGACTACCATGATTAATATGGCCGGATTGCCGGATTATCGTCAACCACCCGGAACACAGCCGATTACTGAAATTCTCACGGCAAACATCTATATCAATAAGACGTTTGAGAATTTTGTGATCAATCGTGCCATTTCGAGCGAGGCCAAAGACAGTTTATCTAAAGCCCATCGGATCGCCAAAGCATTTGCCGTTGACCCGGACAAATGGGTGATACTGGTCGGCAAAAATGGGTGTGGTAAAACGCACCTTGCCGCCGCCACCGCCAATGCTCGGTCGAAAAAGGGCGAGGCTGTCTATTTTATTACCCTGCCAAACCTCTTGGACAATTTACGCAAAACGTTCGAGGCGGGGTCGCGCACCACGCTCGAAAAACGTTTTCAAGAGGTGTGTATGGCATCGGTGTTAATCTTAGATCATTTTGATCTAAGCGCGGCTTCACCTTGGGCACGCGAAAAGATATTCCAGTTGGTTGAATATCGCTATGTACAGGGCCTTCCCACCATGATTACCAAGCCGGGTGACAGTATTGAAGATATGGATCCGGTGTTCCGTGTTCGGTTCTCAGATACCAGCCTGTGTGAAGTGATCCATATCACCGCACCCGAATATAAAGGGGGTGTTTCTCAGACCTCGAATCCGAATAACAAGGTGAATCGGCGCTAGGTTAGAAAGAAATTAGCTGGAAGCGGTTCGACTAGCCTGATAGCGCTTAAATTCTTCCTCAGTCGCCACTTCACCCCCGCTGACCTCACTGTCACGGATATGGCGTTTATTATCAAAAAACACGGTGATTTCGGCCCGACGAAATGAATGGGTGCCGACCACCGTCTTTTTGGTAAATAGATTACCCTCATCATCTTCAGAGAGATCACTGTAGGGGTTCAACCGCAACTGCACAATTTCGTCTTCGGGCGATGGGCGGTTAGGGACTTTGTGTACTTTGACATACAGGTACATGCCCGCATCTTGTGTTGTGTTCCCCCCCCCAAACAGCGACCGGATATTCCGCAAAAATCCCATCAATTCAGTCTCCTTAGTTACCTACGAATCCATTTCATGCTTTGATGTTAACACTCAATCAGCGGTTTTGGTAAATAAAATTTAAATTCAAATTAAAATTTCTTTAAATTTAAATTAGGGCATGTTTTATGGTCTCAGGTTATGATTATCAGTCGGAACTTGAATGTCAAAATCTTTGTCAGGCTATTTCCCCAAACAACCATCCTTTAAGGAGGAGTTACAAAGTGAAATCTGTTTTGAGCAAGTCCTTTGTTGTACTTATGGTTCTGGCTGTAATCGTAGCGGCGCTCCCCTCAGCGTTTGCTCAAGATACTTCTGCTTTCCGCAAGACCTTCGAACTTACGGTTCCCGCAGCCGAAGGCGCTTTTGCTGGCGTTGACCCCAGCGGTCAAACTGTTACATGGTGGCACAATCACAGTGGTGCGCGTGAAGAACGCCTTGCCGAACTGATTGCTGAATTTAACTCGACCAATCCTTGGGGTGTCACCGTTGAAGCTACCAATCAGGGCAGCTATGATGATATCTATGGCAAGATCATCGCGGGTCTAACCTCCGGTGAACTGCCCAATCTGGTCGTGGCCTATCAAAACCAAGCGCTGGCCTACAAAGCTGGTGGTGGTATTGTTGACCTGAACCCCTTCGTGACCGACCCCGCCGTTGGTTTGAACGAAGCTGAAGCTGCTGACTTCATTCCCGCCTTCTTCACCCAAGACATCGCTCCCGATGGCGTTCGTATCGGCTTCCCGCCCAACCGTTCCGCCGAAGTGATGTACTACAACCGTTCGGCTTTGGCTGAACTCGGTTACGATGCGCCTCCCGTTAGCTGGGACGAATTCCGTGAAATGGCTTGTGCCTTCACTGAAAACGGCTGGAGCGGCTATGAAGGCGACGACACGATGGGTTACAGTGTCCGTACCGATGCTTCCAATGTTGCCGCCCTCACCTATGGTCTGGGTGCGGATATCTTCGATGCCGAAACCAACACCTACACCTATAACAACGATGCCACCATCACCGCTCTGACCTTCATGCAGAGCTTGGTTGCCGATGGCTGCGCCAACCTGATTGCCGAAAGCTTTGCCGATCAAAACGACTTTGCCGCTGGCAAGAACCTGTTCTACATGGGTTCGACCTCCGGTATTCCGTTCGTTGGTTCCGCCATTCAAGAAGGTGGCGTTGAACTGGATTGGGGTATCACTTTCATCCCCTACGGCGAAACCCCTGCGGTTGACATCTATGGCGCGAGCGTCAGCCTCATCGCTGGCAGCAGCGCCCCCGAAGCGCAACTGGCGACTTGGTTGTTTGTCCGTTGGTTCACCGAAGCCGAACAACAGGCACGTTGGGCCGCTGCTTCCAACTACTACCCGGTACGTATCAGCACCGCCGAAAATATGGGTGATGTGTTTGCGGCTACCCCCCAATTCGAAGAAGCTTTCACCCTCCTGATCGAAGGCCAAGGCTTTGTTGAACCCGCCACCGCTGGTTACGATGTAGTGCGTGACAGCGTTCAGGCTGCCTTCCAGAGCATTTTGGTCGAAGGTGCTGACGTTCAGGCGACTCTTGAAGCGCTGGACATCGCCGCCAACGAAATCGAAGCTAGCTTCCAATAAGTAGGCTGATGCAAGAAAGGGTTACCCCTTCTTCTCTATCCTAACTTGATCGAGACGGGCCTTTGTACTCTCTGTGAGTGTGAAGGCCCGTTTCATGAGTTTTTCATAAAAATTTCCTGATCCCCGAATTCAAACAATTGTATAATAAGGCTCAAACGACCCCTTTATCTTTTTCGAGAAAAATACATTCTTCGCCAATGCTATATTGATACAGTATAATGTCCCGTAGGGTGGGTTCTTATCCATCGTAGTGTTGGCTTGTGACAGGTTCTTGCGGAGGCAGTCTTATGGCTTCGATTCATCGTATTATGGTGATTGATACACGAGCACATCTCAGTGACCTCGTGCGTGCTGCCATGTCTATGTTAGGCAGGCGCTATGCAATTTATGAAGTCCCCTCAGCGGAATCTGCACTAGATGAGATTGCACGGGTCGAATTTGATCTGATCGTTACGGCATATACGCTGGATGGCACGATGAACGGCCTTGAACTTGCCAAACGGGCCATTCGTGAACGGGCAGGCGTCGCGATTGTCGTGGTTGCATCCGAAAATGACCCGATGATTGACCCCGAGCAGCTTGAAGAACTGCCCATTCAGTTTATGCCCTATCCCCCCGGCGAAAAATTTGTGCGTGCCCTGCGGGTGGGGCTTGATGGGGCTGATATGACAGAAGCGATTGATGGGGCAGCTGAGGTTGATCTTGGCCCGATACCGAGCCTAGATATTGATAAGGCCCGCGCGATTTTGGTCAACACCATGCGCGAGGTCGGTGCAATAGGTGGATTGATTGCAGACCGCACAGGCCGCGTGGTGGTGGATGAGCGCACCGGGTACATTGACAAGAGCCTAATTGCCAGTGTGTTAGGGCCGACGTTTGCCCATGCTACCAAGATAGGCCCACAAATTGGTGGGCAGGGCTGGTCATTGAAGTTTTATGATGGCAATCGTTATGATCTGTTTGCGCTGGCACTGGGTTATCATTATTTTGCCGCTTTCTTGTTTGATGACACCAAGACCGGTGCTTTTGGCGCAATGACTCGTTTTGGGCGACAAGGCGCTGAAGAAATTATCAAATTACTGGGCGAAAATGCGTGGACGTTTGAACAACCCATTGCGCCGTCTGTCCCCGTATTACCCACATCACCTCGACCCATCTCGCGTCCACCCAAACACGCTACGCAACCTCTGCCAAAACTGGAGGTTACGCCAACGCCGCCACCCCTATTGGACGAGCCTATTTTGGAACCGGTTGGCGAGCTTGATCTGGATTTGTTGTTTGGACAGAACAACCCCGATGAATTAAGTTTTGATGATTTGTTTGGCAATAACCAACCAGTGAACTTAGATATTGGCAACATTCATGGGGATAAGATGAGTTTTGAGGAGGCTCAAAATATGGGCCTCTTAGGTGATTAGTCGAATCAAGCAAGGCAGGAATCTCAGTGGTCACAAAAACCGACGACCCGATGATCGGGCAAATCTTAGGGGATTATCGCATCGTTCGATTGTTGGGTAAGGGCGGGATGTCGCGGGTGTATCTGGCGACGGATCGCAATCTACAACGCGATGTGGCACTGAAGGTCATTACTTTGGATCGTGACCGTGCCAACGAATTGATGAAGCGCTTCAAACGCGAGGCCCGGACGATTGGCAAACTCGATACTCACCCTAATATCGTGACCGTGTATCGCTATGCCACCCAAGAAGATACTCATTACATGGCGATGCAGCTTATTCGTGGCGAGACGCTCACCCAGATGTTGGGTCGCCTGAAGCGCAAAAAGAACTACATGCCGTATGCCGATGTCCTAAACATCATGCGGCAGGTGGCAGCAGCTTTGGATTATGCCCATAAGAATCAGATTATCCACCGCGACGTAAAGCCCTCCAACATTATGGTTGAGGAAGAAACGGGCCGGGTTGTCCTAATGGATTTTGGCCTTGTGATGGAAGCCGGCACGGAAAGCACGCTCGGCACAGCTTTTGGTACACCGCGCTACATTGCTCCTGAACAGGCTATTTCATCGCAGCAGGCCGTACCCCAAAGTGATATTTATTCGTTGGGGGTGATTCTGTTTGAAATGTTGACCGGCCAAGTGCCGTTCGACGAAGAATCTGCAATGAGCCTTGCCCTTAGCCATATTACAAACCCGCCGCCTTCCCCCCGTGAAATTCGGGCCGATTTGTCGGAGAGTGTAGCGAAGATAGTATTAAAGGCGCTTGAAAAACAGCCTGAAAATCGTTTTTCATCGGCAAGTGAGATGGTCATGGCCCTGCAATCGGCCCTCGGAGAAATCCCTACGGCGACCGAAATGCCCGTACCAGCACCGACGCCTATGCCTATGAAATCTGGTGCTCCAGCGCAACCGCCAAGCGCCGTGATGCTGGATGTGCCGACCGATACGCCAAGTAAAACGCCTGCCCATGCGGTGGCCTCACCGCCTGCACCCAAAGTCGCGAAGAAACCGCCCAAGAAAGCGGTGAAAGCTGAGGAAGTTCCAACTCCTGCACCCAAGAAAGCCGAACCTGTGGTGGTGGCTGTCGTGCCCCCCAAAGCCAGTAATCGTCAGCCATTGTTCTATGGCATAGGTGGGGTTGTGGTGCTTGTGCTGTTGGGGGCAATTTTGGCGCTTAGTGGTGTTTTGGGTGGGTCAGATGATAAACCCTCAAAAGATTCGGGTGGGTCATCTAATAGTGCTGGAAACACCAGTAATGACAGCACTGGAAATTTGCGCCTGATCTATACCAATGACTCATTGATTATTGTCAACATCTCCGACCAAATCTTGAATCTCAATGGGATTGGGTTTAATTCGCTGGATAACCTAGCGATGTTCATTTCACGCGATTTTGGTGCCCAGACGATGGGCGAGTTTGAACCCGGAGCATGTATCCGTGTTTATATTGATGGCAATACACCGCCTGAAGAAGGACTTTGTCAGGGTACGGTCAAAACCATCCCCTATTTTGCGAAAGATAAGGCCAATCTGTATTGGGTGTGGAATTCGGAACTCAACACGGATGACGAATTTCGGCTAATTTTCAGCACAGAGACGCTCACAACCTGTAGAGTTGGGCCGAATGAATGCACAGTCAACTGGCCTCAGTTTGCGGAAAACACGAACGGGCAATAGCGGCCTGTTATGTTGGCTTAGGTTATAGGGCGATTCATGTTGAACCCGACAGGTGTTTCGATTGTCCGCTACACCCCCGCGCAGTATCGGACGGTGTTGCAGTTTTGCGCCCAACAGCTTCACACGCATCATCATTTGGATTGGCGTCAAATCAATGAATGGCTACGGGATGAATATCAGCATACCCTGTTGGCCTTTCGCCACAATGAACTGCTAGCTGTGCTCTCACTTTCTCCGCCCCACAATAACAGGGCATGGCTACGTTTGGTGTCGCTGCATGACCATGCGCCCGAAAATGTTTTTGATGACCTATTGAAAGCAACCATTGCCCACTGTACCCAATTTGACATCCACGAAATTGCGGTTCTGGAAATGGAATTCTGGTTGCAAGTTCAGTTGGAAAGAGGCGGATTTTGTCCGTTTGACCACATCGTCCACCTTATTCGAGAGGCTGACCCGATTGATTATGCGCCGCCCCGTGATTTCAAAATTCGGCTGGTGCGCCATCATGATCTGCGGATTATCGAAACGATTGACCATGCGGCATTTCCGGCGCTGTGGCAAATGGGCCTGACGGATTTGGAAGAATCTAGCCATTATGCCGTCAGTTTTACGATGGCGGTGATGCAAAAACACGCGGTTGGTTATCAGCTTTCGACCTCCTATTCGGATGGCATCCATTTGGCACGGTTGGCGACATGGCCCTCTGCCCAAAAACGCGGCATTGGTCGAGCGTTAGTGGAACACCTCATTGCCCAATTTCCACGCCGCCCGATTACCGTAAATACCCAATCGAGCAATCAGGCGGCCCGTCGGATTTATGAGAGTTTGGGTTTCATCAATCAGAAAATGCCCACTCCGGTCTGGCATCTATTGTTGCAATCACCGATGTCGCCTGTTTTTCCCTTTGAGACAATCGAGGCGACTCCTTAGAAAAGCGTATCCATGACGACTATCTATTATGAAAAAGATGCCGATTTGCGAAATCTGCGCCAGCGCCAGATTAGCGTGATTGGCTATGGCAATCTGGGTCGCTCGGTGGCCCTCAATTTGCGTGACAGCGGATACGACCTGATCGTTGGCAACCGCGAGGATGATTTTGCCCGCCTTGCCCGTAACGATGGATTCATCGTGACGCCGATTACGCAGGCCGCGCAGGGTGCAGATACCATTTTTATGATGGTTCCCGACGAAGTCATGCCACAGGTCTATTTGGAGCATATCGCGCCGAATCTACGCACCGGAGACATGCTGGTTTTTGCGTCGGGCTATAACATCGCGTTCGGCTATATCGAACCGCCTAACCATATAGATGCGGGTCTGATTGCCCCGCGTTCACTTGGCATCGGGGTACGGGATGGTTTTTTGAATGGGTTGGGTTATCCCTGCTATGTTTCGGTGGCTCAAGATGGATCGGGGCGAGCGTGGGACTATTTATTGGCATTGGCTGCGGCGATTGGGGCACTGCGGCAAGGCGCGATTGAGGTGTCGTTTAATCAGGAAGTCGAAATAGACCTGTTTATCCATCAGGCCGTCCTATCCGCTATCCACAGCACCCTGCTGACCGCCGCTGATGTGCTTATCCGTGAAGGCTATCCTCCCGAAGTAGCACTGACCGAGTTATATCTGTCGGGCGAATTGGGCATGTTGTTTTCCCGTGCGGGTATTACAGGCCTGACCAATGCCGTACAAATGATTTCACCCGCCGGACAATATGGCATGATGTCACGCACAGAGCGCTTCCAAGAGGTCAAAATGCAGCGCCAACTGGAATCTATATTGGATAACATCCGACAGGGGAATTTTGCTCAAGAATGGGTCTCAGAATCGGCAGATGGCTATCCACGCCTGAAAGCCTTACAGAAACGTTTTCAATCGAGTGCCTTGTGGCGTTTTGAACGTGAGGTATTAGATATGCTGCGCGGTCTGCCACCTGATGCTTAAAAATAGGCAATTGCTCACTCGCCATTCCTAAAATTTCTGCGCTATACTCGTGTCCTAAGTTTCATATTTTCTGAGCAGGGAAAACACCCAATGGAAAATCGCAAAATCCGCGTACTGATTGCAAAACCCGGCCTTGATGGGCACGACCGAGGCGCCAAAGTGATCGCCCGTAGTCTGCGTGATGCGGGGATGGAAGTCATTTATACGGGCCTGCGCCAAACCCCCGAAATGATTGTCGAGGCGGCGCTGCAAGAAGATGTAGATGTCATCGGCATGTCCATTCTATCTGGCGCCCACATGGCGCTGACCCCACGTGTTATTGAACTCATGCGCGAAAACGGCTTGGATGATGTTAAGGTCATTATTGGCGGCATTATCCCCGACGACGACGTTCCGGCCCTCAAAGCGATGGGGGTGAGCGAGGTTTTTGGCCCCGGAACCAACACCGACGACATTGTTAAACATATTCGCACGGTTGTTTAAGGATAGTCTGTGTTAAAAACGTCTCCAGAAACACTCGTCAGTCAGTTGCTGGCGGGCAACCGTCGCGCTTTGGCCCGCACCATTACCGCAGTCGAGAATGAGATACCTGAGTCGGTTGAAATTCTAAAAACGCTGTATTTACATACAGGCCACGCTTATACCGTAGGGATTACGGGCGCACCGGGCACGGGCAAAAGCTGTCTGGTGACCTCCCTCACCCAACATCTCCGTAAGCAGAACAAAACGGTCGGGATTATCGCGGTTGACCCCACCAGCCCCTTCACTGGTGGCGCGGTCTTGGGGGATCGCTTTCGGATGCGTGATCTGGCCGGTGATCATGGGGTTTTTATCCGCAGCATGGCAAGTCGTGGACAATTGGGTGGCTTGGCACGTACTACCTATGATGTCATGCGGGTGATGGACGCGGCGGGCTTTGACATCATCATTATCGAAACGGTGGGGGCAGGCCAAAATGAAATCGAAATCGTCAAGGCTGCCGATACGACGATTGTGGTCGAAGCTCCCGGCCTCGGTGATGATATTCAGGCCATCAAAGCCGGAATTTTAGAGATTGCCGATATTCTGGTGGTCAACAAAGCCGACAGCCCGCTGGTGCAAAATACGGTTCGCGCCCTCAAGGCTATGCTCGATTTAGGCCATCGTCAGCGTGTAGTGGCCCATCATGGTCAATTAATGGCCCAAATGGACAGCACCGGTGCGCCAGAATATGATTTCCGCGAGGTGCCGATTATTCAAACGGTGGCGATTAATGGTCAGGGCATCCCTGATTTAGCGGATGCTATTGATTCACACCGCACCTATCTGGCGGCAAGCGGCATCCACCAAGATCGCCAGCGTGCCCGCCTGCAAAGTGAACTGATCGCACGGTTGCGGGAGACTTTGCTCAAAAATCTACTGGCGGGTGTGCCGGACGATCAGATTGAAGGATTGGTCGAACAACTGATGACCCGCGACACAGACCCGATGAGCGCCGTCCATACCCTACTCAACTATCAGGTTCAGAAATGATAAATTCGATTATCTCGCTGCTGCTCCTTGGATTGGGGATTTTGGTGATGGCCTATGGCCTACGGATCGTCCTCAAAAAATCCGCGAATATCTATCGGCAGGGCCAAATGCGCCAATATGAAGGGCAGGCAGCCCAGTTGGTTGGCATAGGTACGGCGCTGGCCGGATTAGGGATGGTGCTGGTTGGCCTATTGGGGTGGGGGATGCTCCTATTTGGTCTCATCGGGGCAACCTTCTATTTTGTGATGGTGAATCTGGCCGACCGCCGCTAGGTCGAAACTAAATTCTATCTCTGTCACCCTCTCGTTCTAGGCTATAATAGGAATGTTGAGAATTTGAGATTTCCCCTCATTTTCGGCTTGACCGATTCCAAGATAGGGCGTGTGAATGCACCTGACACCAGAGACCATTGAAGAATATTTTTCACGATATGAGTGGAGCTATACCCGCAGCAGCGAAAACACATGGATTACAGGGGTGCGGACTTCGGTTTCGTCTTTCCGGATTTTCATCCGACTAAGTGAACATTGGATTTACTTCGTTATCAATCCGTTTGTCGTAGCGCCACCAAATGCTGAAGACCGCCTGCGCTTTTACTATCATGTGCTGCGCCTCAATCTTGACATGAATATGGCAAAATTTGGCCTCGATAGTGATGGCGATTTGTTTCTTGCGGTTGAACTGCCGACCGAAAATTTTGACTACAGCCATTTTGCCGATGCCCTAAATGGGGTTTCGCATCACGCCGAGCGCCTTTACAGCGAAGTTTTTAATTTGGCCCATAATGCCAGCCTGCTGCATGGTCGGTATGATGATGAACTGCGCGGCGACGATTTGCCCAAACGCGAACTGCCACCGCCCTCCCGTCCGATGGATGACATGGATTTGCCTGAAGATTTGAATGACAGTAGCGAAATCGGGCCAATTATCGCGGGCAAAGAAGTGCGGATTGTGGATGGCGAAGACGGCAACCCGCGTATTGAATTTGAGACCGCCCATGATTTGGATGACCCCGAAGACGTGCCTACCAATACCCTGCCGGAAGTGGGCAGCGGGTTGGCTCTTTTGAATGATGACGAACCGTCGGCAGATATTCCACGTAACGAAGATACTCAGCGCGACGGGGCTGAACCTGAATCGCCCCACGCGGATTCGACTGAAAAACTGGACGATAAGGACGAAGAAGAGGACGATTAATCCTTCGTTTACTGCTATGAGTATTCTAGTGAGTGAACGGCAAGCCGAAATTGGCTAGGATTAAATAGGATAGACCATGTTGCGACGTCCAGAAAATAAACCCCGCCTGCATTTTCTCAGCCTTGCAATTGCCGCCATTGGGTTGGCAGTGGTAGGGCTTTTTGTTTTTGGCGTATGGCTAAAGACCCCCGGTGAAAATAATGAGATTGATTCGTTTACAGGCTTTGATCTCGCGGCCCAAAATGTCAATTTCACTGAGAATTTTCCATCTGGTATCCTATTCATTTTGCCGATTGTGGCAGGCGCGATGGCCTTTCAATTTTATCGTCGCCTCGCCACCCCGGAACGCCCCGGCAGTCGTGTCAACAACAGTCTTATGCTGCTGTTGGGGATGGTGGTGGTGCTGTTGTGGATGCGAACCTATACGCTCAATGTGACGGATGCCCTGAACGAAAGCCCGTTTGTCATCTCCGGTGAACATGCACCCTATACCAATGGCGACATTATTCGTGACTTTTTCACATCAGAAATCTGGCTTTGTTTGGCCCTGTCTGTGATATTATTGATTTTGCCGTATTTTGATAAGCGACCTGTCGCCGCCTCGATTTTTTTACATCCCGAACGACAGGGTAATTTCAAACCTAAAGCCGGAAAATACAAATGAGTGCAGTAATTGTTGCGTTTCAAGGTGAACATGGGGCCTATTCTGAAGAAGCTGTTCGTCAGCATTTTGGTCGAGATGTTGAAACCCTCCCCTGTCCCAATTTTCAACGCCTGTTTGAAGTGGTGTTGACCAGACAAGCGACCTATGGGATGCTGCCCGTCGAAAACGCCCTTGCGGGAACAGTCGCCCAAAGTTATGAACTTCTATTTGAACATGACATGCGGGTGCAGGCTGAAGTCATTCTGCGGGTTCAACATATGCTCCTTGCGCCCGCTGGCACAACATTGGCCGACATCAAGCACGTTAAATCACATCCGCAGGCATTGGCCCAATGTGAAGGGTATCTGCGCCGACGTGGATTTGAGGCCGTTGTTGCCTATGATACCGCTGGCAGTGCCCGTGATCTCGCCGCAAACCCCGAACCACATACCGCCTCGATTGCGAGTGCGCTGGCGGGTGAGCTTTATGGACTAAGCGTATTAGATAGAGGGGTTGAAGACGAACCCTATAATTCCACGCGCTTTTTTGTGATTGGCCTACATGATGCCCCGCGCTCTGAAGGCCCCCAAAAAACCTCGATTGTGTTTGCCGTGCGTCATCGTCCGGCGGCTCTCTATGAATGTCTTGGGGCATTTGCACGACACGAGGTCAACCTCACTAAGCTAGAATCACGTCCGATGCGTTCCAAAGCATGGCAGTATTGGTTTTATCTGGATTTTGAAGGTCATGCCGAAGATCCGCAGTGTAAACAGGCCTTGATGGGCTTGCTGCAAAGCGCCTCAATGGTCAAATTACTTGGCTCCTACCCGGCGGCGACCTCGGTTCTTTTGCCGGAAAATGACAATGGACATGCACAACGCGGAGGCAAACAATGAACACGAATGCCAGAACATGGTTGCAATGTGTAGACTGTTCCGAGACCTACTATCGCAACGCCAAACTCTATAACTGTCCCAAATGTGGTGGCTTGCTGGACGTGCAGCATGATCTGGACTATCTGCGAACTCGTGTTTCCACTGAATTATTTGACCAGCGCCTCGGCGGTTTTAAAAATTGGGAACGCAGCGGTGTGTGGCGCTATCGGGAATTGATTGCTCCTGAATTGGCGGAAGATGAGATGGTGACACGGGGCGAAGGCAACACCATGCTCTATGACAGTCCGCCTTGGTTGGCCCAATTTACCGGACATAAAAAACTGCAATTGAAGCACGAAGGTGAAAACCCGACAGGCAGTTTTAAAGACCGGGGTATGACTAGCGGGGTGAGTCAGGCCAAACATTTAGGGGCGCACGCGGTTATTTGTGCCAGTACAGGCAACACCTCCGCAAGTATGGCCTCGTATGCCCGACTGACAGGTTTGCAAGGCGTGGTGGCGATTCCGGCGGGTAAAATCGCACTTGGCAAGGTGGCCCAAGCGATTGCCTATGGCGCGACATGTTTGGAAATTTGCGGAGATTTTGACCAAGCCCAAAAATTGGTACTCGATGCCGCCAACAAACTGCCTGTCTATATGCTGAATTCAGTCAATCCCTTCCGTTTGGAGGGGCAAAAGACGATTATGCTAGAAATGCTCCAACAGCGCCGCTGGAAAGTGCCCGATTGGGTGGTTGTGCCGGGGGGTAATCTCGGCAATTCGTCCTCATTTGGCAAGGCGTTTATGGAACTGCATCACCTCGGCATTATCAAACGGATGCCGCGTATCGCCATTGTTCAGGCGGAAGGCGCATCACCGTTTTTCCGCAGTTGGCAGGGCAATTTTAAAGAACACATCACGATGAAGGCCGAAACATTGGCAACCGCCATTCGCATTGGCGACCCGACCAACTATGCCAAAGCCAAACGCACGATTGAGGTCACAGGCGGGTTGGTGGTGTGTGTCACCGACCAAGACATTATGGACGCCAAAGCCTGTATTGATGCGGCGGGGATTGGCTGCGAACCCGCATCGGCGGCATCGGTGGCGGGGGTGCGGCAATTGGTTGAACAGGGCGAGATTAAGCCGAATGACGAAGTGGTCGCCATTTTGACAGGCCATCTGCTTAAAGACCCTGACGCGGTAATTGATTATCACAAGGGTCACTTAGAGGACATCGCGCCGAATTACAGCAACCAGATTCACCAGATTGAGGCTGATTTTGATGCGCTGGCGGCATGGGTAACAGCACCCGCTTCACCCCAATAGGTTATTCTTGCAGCACCTGTAAACGTAAATCACGCAGGGCGTCCCGTGTTTTGACGATCTCTTGCGTGATATTCACTTCCATCATGCCATGCCAGCCAAAGGTGGTCATATATTCGATTGAGACCACGCCATGATAATCCGCTTCGGCAAGGTCTACCATCAACTGCTCTAAATCCAGCTTACCTTTTTCAAATGGCACTTGTAGCCGATCCCGTCGGGCCTGCCGAACCTGCACATGTGCGGTGTGTTCAAACAACATGCGGATATTGCGCCATGTAATGCCCTGTGTGACCAGATGGGCCACATCTAGTGTCAAACTCAACCCCGGCACAGCCTCCACCAACAAAATTACCTGTTCGGGTGTAGAGGCCGATGAATCCAAGTGCGGTTCAAATGAAATTCGCAAATCGGTATTTTCGGTGGCATCCACAATGCGCTGCAAGGCAGGGACAGTCCGTGCAAGGCTGTGTTCTGGCCCATCGGGTTGAAGCAGCCCCGGCGAAACAGTAATCCCCGGCGTACCCAGTTCAATCGCAAATGGAATGAGGCGGCGGAATAGCAGCAATTGGCTTTCGCGGCGGGCGGGGTCGGCAGAATTGACATGTGGCAACAGCAAATAGAGGTCGGTGACGTTGAGATTGAAATCTTCAATCACACGGCGGACGGCTGTCCCATATTTTTCGGGTTCACGCGCCGCCACCATCACATCTATGTGCGGGCCGGTGCCGAGATCAATCGAGCGAAAACCGAGCCGCGCTATGGTTCCAATGGCTTCGCGCAGTGGTAAATTGTTGTAGGCCCACGCATGGCACGCAAATTGCATCATAGATTCCCCTGAAAAGTTAAGCGGACTGACTCGCAAATTGCTGAAAATGTTCAAGCTGTTGATGATCGCCCAAAACCGCAAGAATATCACCGACCATTAAATGATAATCCGCACCGGGGCTAACTACCAACTTTCCATCACGCATTAGCCCGACAACGACCGTTCCGGTTTTCGCGCGAATACCCAAATCCCCGATATTTTGGCCTGCTAACGGGCTATCTGCCGCGATGGTCACCCATTTAAATTGCATCAGGCGAGCCGCATTTTGTATCTGGGCCACCGCTTGGTAATCGGGATGATAATTATACAGAGGTGCATATAGTTCTTGCCGAATGGTGTCAGTATAGTGTTGGATGTCATTCACTCCAAAATTTAAATGCAACAGAGCTTGCCGGATAATTTCTAAGCCTGCCTCAAATCTTGGCTGCACAACCTCGTAGACTCCCATCTTATGCAGCAGGTGAAGTGTTTCGACCTCTTCCGCACGAGCGACAATATGCAGGGTGGGGTTGGCACGACGGGCAAGGTGAACGATGGCTTGGGCGACTGGCAGATCGGGCACGGTAATCAACAATAATTTCGCCCGTTCAAGATCGGTCGCTTCAAGGACAGTTGGTTGGCTGGCATCCCCATAAATGACCGGGATATGCTCTTTTTTCAATGCTTCCACACGTCGCTGATCGAGTTCGATGACAACACAGCTTAAACCTAATTGGTGTAACAGACGGGCGGCATAAAAACCTACTGCCCCGCCGCCAGCAATTACGATATGCGATTGTAGATTCTCAGGCAATGTGTCCACATCAAGCACCAGTTCTGGACGCTTTGACCAGTTTCGATAGAGGGTATGCAATGGGGAGACCATACGCATTCCAAATGGCGTGAGTACCATCGTGATAATCGCGGCACTCAAGACCAATGCGTACAGGTCATGGTCAATCGAACTGGTGCTAAGGCCAACCCGTGCCAGAACAAAAGAAATTTCGCCAATCTGAAAAATTCCTAAACCGACAGCGAAGGGTGTAATGCCGCGATAATCAAACAGGCGAGTGATGCCCGCGAGAATCAGGGATTTTCCGATCATTACGGCGCCAGCTACTACTAGCACCAATAAGAGATTATCCATCAAATAGTGGAGATCGAGCAGCATTCCAACAGAGGCAAAAAACAGCATCCCAAATAGATCTCGCAGGGGAATAATATCACTGAGGGCTTGGTGGGCCTGATCTGATTCACTGAGAAGCAACCCCGCCACAAATGCCCCCAATGCGAAGGATAGGCCGACAAGAAAGGTGACATAGCCAATACCCAAACCTAGCGCGGTGATGGCTACCAAAAACAACTCGCGTGAATTCCATCGAGCAATTTGCAGCATCAATCGAGGAATCAGTCGTGTTCCCACGAAGTACATAGCCACCGAGAAAATGGCGGCTTTTAACACTGCTAGGCCAAGCAAGGGCAAGCCTGCTTCGAGATCGCTTAATTGGGGCAGAATAATCATCATGGGCACAACCGCCAAATCTTGCACAATTGACATGCTAATCATGATTCGGCTGGCAAGTGTGCCTAATTGGCCCTGTGCCACGAGAGTTTTGAGTGTCACCACTGTGCTAGAGGCAGACACTAGTGCCCCCAACCAAATGGCATCATTCCAATCGAGATTGAAAAACCGCCCTATTAACATGCCATACCCTATCGTTACGACAATTTGCAAGGGTGTCCCCAATAGGGCAATGCGACGCACCGGCTGTAATTCTTTGAAGGAAAATTCTAATCCAATTGCAAAAAGGAGGAGCGCCACTCCAATTTCCGCTAGAAGCCCAATATCGCGAACATTGCTAACGGTCACGCCCCCGGTATAGGGGCCAACGATAATGCCAGCAATGATGTATCCAATAATGAGAGGTTGCTTAAGTTGTTGTGCAGCGAGACCACCTAACAAGCCTGCTACCACGATAATGGCAATGTCGGCAGCGATACCCATCTCTTCAATATTTCCTCTCCTTTTTTGCTCCGGAGGGGCCATTATGCCCAAGAATGGTATGCCCCGCAACCAAGTATTTAGGGTTGGATTGTTACCGTGTAATCATCGGGGGGACGGGCAATTGCCATCAGAAAAATCCCCATCACTTCATAATCACAATCGGGTGCCACCGCAAAATGTACACGAATCGTGACCGTTCGTGCTTGTGTATCGGTCTCAGGCGGGTCAGGATAAAAATTGGCATCGCAGCCCTGCCCCATTTGAATCTGCCCGACCAATATCTGACGTGAAAAATCAAAGGTCGGGGCGACCAATGTGCTTTCACATACACCTAAACTGTTCAGATTGATGAAATATTGGTCAAGATCAGCTTGGATGCGCAGGACAATCGGCGTCCCCACCAGAACGCGCAGGGCATCATAACACACCCCATCGAGCAGGTAGGCTACGTCCATATATCCGGTTGGTAGGGGTGGTGTGGCGGTTTCAAGGCTAATGGGGGTGGCTTGACCGCGCAAAATTGGCAGCGTATTGGTGGGGGCGACAGTTGGTGGCGCGGCGAGTGGCGGGTTTGGTTGGCAGGCCGTCAATACCCAAAAGAGGCTGATTCCAACCCTCCAAAACAGACTTAAAATTTCTAGAGATGATCTTGACATACGGCTAATTGCACGCTAAGATTATGTGTGTTAACAAAATGAAATGCGGGCGTGGCTTAGTGGTATAGCGTCTCCTTGCCAAGGAGAAGGTCACGAGTTCGAATCTCGTCGCCCGCTCAATCAAACTCCGACGCATAGTCGGTTTTTTGTTTTATAACCCCGTGACATTATCCCCAATCCACTTCAGATATTCCGCTGACCCAATCACAATCGGCATCCCGATAATCTCTGGCACGTCATAACTATGCAGCTTCTTAATTTCGGCTTCGAGTTTGTCCTTAAAAATGGCATGGGTGGTTTTGATAATCATCAACACCTCGGCCTCATCCTGCACTTGGTCTTGCCAGATGAACATCGAACGTACCGGAATCAGATTGGCGCAGGCGATCAGTTTTTTCGCCAATAGCTCCCTTACGATATGTTGGGCCTGTTCTTCGGAACTGGCGGTGACCAATACCACTAGATAATCGCCCATGCAGCCTTCCTAATTGACCATCAAGATAATGGGTGCAACGCTGTATAGCAGATTGAACTGCTTCGAGTAAATCACCACGCTGTTATATTGGGAGATGTCAATATCCGAGGGGAGTTCATAGTTCTGTTCACCGATATTGCCCTTGATGATGCTGATCTCGACAGCCCCCAAATTCCCCTGTGTCATTTGTTCCAGTGTCAGCGGATTTTGCGATTGACTGAGATAAACATACAAATCTGGCCCATTGATAATGCGGAAGGTCTCGTCAAAGGCATTTTCAAATCGCAGAATCTGTTTGACCTGTGTGCCGTCTATCGTTGCGATTTCATAGATAGACACGTTACCTTCTGCGCCCCGCAGTGCATCAAAACTGCCGAATGTACCGCTTTTTACCTCGGTAATGTTCGGTGTGTCGGATGTGCCTTCCATCATGCCCTCGGCGATTTCGGTTAGGGTGTCTTCATTGGTCACTTCTCTTTGTGCATCGGGGTCAAGGGCGGCTTGTTGGGCTAAGGCGAGTTCGGCATTGGTCTTATAGTTTTCGCGCAGTTGGGTGCATTGTTCCCCATTCACATAATCGGCACAGCTAAATTGCTCGGCGGCGTCTCCGGTATTGACAAGGGAGGGCTGTACTTCGGGAATCCAATAGATGGAGGTGACAGCCGCCACCGCGAAAAGCCCGCTGATAAAAATGATTGTCCAATTGGTGTAACGTCTCATAAAGGTGCTGATAAGGGCTGACTCCAGATGATAAATGAGCTTTCGCAGTATAGCGCATGTCACTGAAAAAAAAACACCCTTCTAGCCATTGGTTAGAAGGGCGTTGAGAACTAGACGTGGAAAATCATGGGAACAGGGCTTGGCGGATGCTGTCTAGGATTTGCAGCGCCGCCAAATTACGACGATTTGCCCCACCCGATATGTCATTAAAATCGGTTGCGCCGGAGCCACTGACGTTGTAGACACCCGATGACCCTTGCATGGTGACATACACATTCCATAGCGGCACATCATTGTTGTCGGCAATCGTGACGATGACTTCATTGTATTGGGCCAGTGTGCCCGCGTCTACAAATCCATCATTTGGCAGGGTCGCCAACACCGGGATAGTGCCATTGGCTAGGGCGGTGTTGACCGCTTGTTGCAGCAGGGTTTCAAACTGGGCCAGACCGGTCTGGGTGGCGCTGGTCGGGTTGAAGCTGATGAACAGCACCGCAGGCAGTGACAGTCGCAATTCACAATCCAATGGTGTTTCACCCGGATTGCAAATCGCACCGTTGGCATAGGCTGGGTCAAACAGGCGGTCAATTGTCCACCCGTCCCCGCTGGCGGCGCTTTGAACATAGTAGCTGGTCACACCATCATGGGCGATTGCGACATTGTAGTAGTCTACGGACGGCTGCAAATAACCATAACCACCATACTGGATGGCGGCGATGTCGTTGAGCCAGCTTGACCCATTGACCGAATCATCACCTGCTACCGAGAAGACGGTATTCCGTTTGCCTTGCGCCTGACCGTTGTTATAGACCTGACCAATGCCGGGTTGCAGTGCCCCGATATTGGGTAATTCAGGATATAGGGTCACATCAAAGGGCGGAGCGACGGCGTTGACGGTCACGCCAAAGGAAGTGGAAGCCGTGCCGCCGTTACCGTCATCAATGCCGACCGTGATATTGGCACTACCCGCCGCTACACAGGTTACATTCAACGGTTCACCGCTGGCATTGACATCTGCTACGCCGGGGTTATCGGAGAAGGCGCTGACACTGATGAGGTTGCCATCGGGGTCATTATAGGTCGGGGCAATCGTCAGGGTATCGCCCTCATTGCAGGTCTGACCACTGATGGGGTTGATGGTCGGATTCTGATTAGCCGGGGCGTTGACGGTCACACCGAACGAGGTGGAAGCCGTGCCGCCGTTACCGTCGTCGAGATTGACGGTGATGTTGGCCGAACCCGCGCTGGCACAGAAGACACTTAGGGGTTCACCATTGGCATTGACACTCGCTGCACCGGGGTTATCCGACGAGGAGGCGACGCTGATGGGGTTGCCATCGGGGTCATTGTAAGTGAGGGTGACATTTAAGGTGTCGCCAACGGTACAGGTCTGACCACTAATCGGGTCAAGTGTCGGGTTTTGGTTGGCCGGGG